>JAQTTS010000035.1 GCA_028710655.1 Dehalococcoidales bacterium | reverse complement strand
TAAAGAGCCTGCCGAAGGAACCTTTTAAGCGAAAAAATGGCGTCGGAAATACCCCCTCGGCTGGTCTAATTTGATCCGTCGGGGGTCAATTGTTAACATCGCGGTACGGTGACTTTTGCTTTCTGCAGAACCGGCTAATCGAAAAAAGACCGTACCGAGTCGAAATCTTGGGGTAGTAGAGCCAGCACCATGGGGAAAGTGCCTAGCAGTATCGGGGCAATGCTCGACTGGGCAACAGCCCCCGGGGTGCCGATATACTTTACCCAAACCGCCAGAATGGCGCCGCAGAACATGGCTCCGAGGATAAAGCCGAGGACAGCACCAACCAGCCGGTTTGCCCAGCCCATCATCGTTGCCGAGGCAGCTGCCTCCAGCAGGCGTGCCAGCAGTGCTGCGATAACCATTATACCGATAAATATGATGGCGAAGGCGGCTATCTTTGCCCAGGTAGGCGAAGAGATAAATGTCAGGTACTGAGAAAAGGAGACGTAGTAGCGTCCCGCCAAGACTATGCCGACTATCAGCCCGGCCAGGGTCAGTGCCATCTTGATAATCCCTTTTCTCAGGCCGATAAAGGCGCTAATACCGATCACGACAATAAGAACGATATCAAGCCAGTTCATAGCAGCACGCTTGTTTTTGTCTTATTTTAATCACCCGTAGTGGAGGGCGTCAATAGGATTCAGCCTGGCCGCTCTCATTGCCGGATATATCCCGGAGACAATGCCGATGATAATAGCAACCGATATGGCCAGGGCGACGATATCCGGTGATACCACAGCGGGAATGTTGGTACCGGAGATAGTTATACTAGAGGCAATATGTGACATGAACCAGCCGCAAATGATGCCAATGCTGCTACCGACCAGACTTATCACCGCGGACTCTAAAAGAAACTGGACCAGAATGTCCCGCCGTTTGGCTCCCAGTGCCTTGCGGATGCCTATCTCCCGGGTCCGCTCGGTTACCGAGACCAGCATAATATTCATAATGCCGATGCCACCGACGAGCAGTGATATCCCGGCAATAGCCCCCAGGAATATGGTGAATACCCCGGTTACCTGAGTGAGCATTGATGATACCTGCTCCTGGCTGACGACGATAAAGTCATCTTTCTCATCGGAATCGATACGGTGGCGCTTTCTTAAGACGGTTTCAATATCTTCAATTGCCCCGTTGATAGCGTCAGAGCTGGCGAGTTGGACCGAGATTGACTCGACGGCATCCCCGCCGCTGGTGGTTTGCTGGGCGAAGAGCTTGGTCTGGAAGGTTGTTATCGGAATTATGGCGATATCGTCCATATTGATCCCCATAACCGCCCCACCCTTGGACTCAAGCACACCGACCACAGTGAAACGCTTCCCCTTGATTTTGATCCTCTCGCCGAGAGGATCGGCCGAGCCAAAGAGCTCTTTCGCTGCGTTATCACCGAGCACGACCACCGTATCCCGCTTGGCTACATTGCGATCGGTAAAAAACTGGCCATGGGCCAGCGTATAATTGCTGGTCTGTTGAACAGCGGGAGTACTGCCCTCAATCATTGCGGCAAAGCTCTTGTTGCCGGCGACCAGCTCGGCATAGTTTGTGTTGCTCGGTGCGATAGCTACCACCGAGGGAATATCGGCCAGCGCCTCGGCATCATCCATGGTAAGGCTCTGTGTGGCGAATTCAGGCGACATTCCGGCAAACCCCGGGGCATCGGGGTTATGCGGCTGCACCCAAACGACGTTGGAGCCCAGGTCCTCGAAGGTAGAGGTAATCATCGTCTCGGCACCCCTACCGATCGACATCAGCCCGATAACCGCAGCAACCCCGATTACCATGCCGAGCATGGTCAACCCGGAGCGCAGCTTATTGGCGGTTAGTGATTTCAGGGCAGCGGCCAGTGAGTCCCTGAATTTCATAAGCTGACTATCTCCCCGTCAGAAATCCGAACGATACGCTGCGCCTGTGCAGCGATATCCGGTTCGTGGGTAATCAGGATTACCGTCTTGCCTTCTTGGTGCAGGTCATGGAAAATATCCATGATATCAGCACTCGATTTGCTGTCGAGATTACCGGTAGGTTCATCGGCCAGGATAATCGGTGGGTTATTAATCAGCGCCCGGGCAATGGCTACCCGCTGCTGCTCGCCACCCGACATCTCAGTAGGTTTATGGTTAACCCTCTTACTTAAGCCTACCCGCTGCAGAGACTCGATAGCACACTGCCGCCGGTTATGGGCACCGCCGCTGTAGATAAGAGGGAGCTCCACATTGGACAGAGCAGTAGCGCGCGGCAACAGGTTGAAGTCCTGGAAGACAAAGCCTATCTTCCTGTTCCTCACTTCGGCCAGCTGATTATCATTAAGCTGGCTGACGTTCACCCCTTCGAAGAAGTAGCTGCCCGAGGTGGGCTTATCAAGGCAACCGATCAAATTCAGCATGGTAGACTTGCCGGAGCCCGAGGCGCCGATAATGGACACCATCTCCCCCGTATTCACGGAGAGGCTGACTCCCCTCAGGGCATGAACCTCTACTTTACCCATACGGTAGACCTTGGTCACCTTATCAAGCTCAATCATACTCCGGGACATATTCCCATCCAGTCGGTCCGGTCTTAGCCGAATAAACCGAACCCCTCCGATTCCGAGCTGGACTTGACCGAGACAACCACTATCTCTCCTTCGGCAAGCCCCTCCTTAATCTCGGTCTGAAAGCCGTCGCTGATGCCGACAACTACCGGCCGCTCCTCAATCTGATCGTCAACCATCACGTAGACCACCGGACCGCCCTCGTTGTAGCTAATCGCCCGGTCGGGTACCAGCAAGACATCACTTCGTTCCGTACTGATGGTATCAGCGGTGGCGCTCATACCGACCTTGATTTTTGTTCCCTCGGGGACATCAAAGCTGATTCGGACGTTGTACAGCACCACACCAGCCTCTATAATCGGTACGGAAGAGACGGAGGTAACCGTACCTTCAAGCTGAAGGGATGGCAGGGCATCGACGCTAACAATTGCCCGCTGTCCTGTTTCAACGACGGGGATGTCTATCTCATCCAGCTCGATCACCAGCTCCATAGTGTCGGTATCGAGCAGCCGGACCACCGACATCGCCGATACGGAGGCGGGTGGTATAACATCCCCCTCCTCAACATAGACACCGGATACCGCGCCGTCAAAGGGGGCGTTCATGACCTCTATTTCCAGTGCACCCTTTGTCTCATCCAGGGCCTGCTCGGCAGCCTGCACCTGCTTTTCCATTATCGCCACCAGATCCTCATCCGGCTCTTCCTGCATTTCCTCCAGTGTGTCTTCGGCTAAAGTCAGCTGTGTTTCAGCCTTGAATACCTCCATCTGCCACTGCATAACCTCCCACTCACTGCCGTGTTTCATAACATAGCGCAGCATGTCCTCAGTCAGTTCCAGCCAGTCCTCGGCATCATCAACCGCTTGCTCAGCATCGGCGATCTCATCCTCGGTATAGGGATTTACCGTCTGCTCCAGCTCGTACTGCGCCTGCAGCAGGGCAGCCTCAGCCTGGGTTACCGCCAGGATGAGTGCACCCTCATCAAGCGGGTACAGTGTCACCAGGGGCTGGCCCCGGTTGACCTCATCACCGCTCTCAACATAAACCCTTCCTATCTTGCCACCGTTATCAAAGGTTAAGACCACCTCATCCGGCGTCACAATAAAGCCACTGCCGCTGACGCTGATGGTGAGATTACCCCGGACCACCTCGACCAGCTGCCGGCTAGCATCTTCTCCTTCACCACTACTCCCATCCGGTATGCATGCAGCAGCGCCAGCCAGGGACAAGCACAGTAGAAGGGTAACCAGAATCTTTGCGTGTTTCACCTGACTAAGTCCTCCTCTTTCTCCTGGATGCTCCTGGACCATGTTCATTCATCAGCTTCTCGAAACCGGCCATATGTCTGCTCATCTCCACCAATACCTGCTCCAGGGCTTCGACCTTGACCAGTGCCAGCACCTGGTCGTGGAGAACCTTAAAGACTAACAGCGTATCTCCACTCTCAATACCCACCTCCCTACGGGCATTGGCCGGTATGACCACCTGACCCCTAGGGTTTACCGTTATCGAGCCCAGGCACTTGTACTCAGGAGAAACATGTTCGATATCCATAATACCCCCTTTGATGCAGAAGTAGTAAATGTATGAATATTCATAATTATAGTACTTTGAGGAGAACCCCGCAAGTTAACGGAGCGCAGGAAACGAGCGGGAAAATAAAACGATGCAACGGGTGCGATGACTTGCCACGGGTAGTTTGAATCAAGAGGGCTGTTTACCGGAATTGCCCAGTTCCTGAGCCCTTTGGTAGGCTGCCTTAACCGCCTGGCTGATCAGCTCGGTGAAACGTCCTTCTTCCAGACGGGCCAGTGCCGCGGCGGTGGTACCACCGGGAGAGGTGACCATCCTGCGCAGCTCGGCGGGCGACCTATCCGAAACCTGCATAAACCGCGCCGAACCCAGGATTGTCTCAAGGGCAAACGCTCCTGCCATATTGCCGGGAAGCCCGATATCTACGGCGGCGTTGGTCAGTGCTTCGGCAAAGAGGAAGACGTAGGCGGGACCGCTGCCGCTCACCGCCGTCGCCATATCGAGGTACCGTTCGTCGGTAACATAGACCTGCCTGCCCATCGCGCTAAGGATAGCCGCGACCTGAGCCTGCTGCTCCTTACTTACCCCCGTAGTGGCTGTCCAGACGCTGATTCCCTCACCAATCCGGGCCGGAGTATTGGGCATCACCCGGACAACACAGTTATGACCAAGCCCACGGCACAGGGAACCAATCGTGGCGCCAGCGACAATGGACAGCACCAGCTGCGCCACATCAAGACCGCCGTTGATCTCGCTCATTGCTCCGGCAAGCTGCTGCGGCTTCACCGCCAGTACCACCACTTCACTTGCGGATACCGCCCGACGGTTATCACCCGTGACGGTAATGCCATACTTTCGTTTGAGATCCCGGCGGCGGGACTCGCTGATATCGCTGACAGTAACATTATCCATTGTGCTGAGTCCCTTCTCCAGGATAGCAGCCAGCATTGCTTCCCCCATATTACCGCCACCGATGAAAGCCAGCCTCATATCGCTATCCTTATCCTCATCTCAGCACCAGGTTGACCAGCCTGCCAGGGATATATACCGTCTTGAGCAATTCCCTGCCCTCAAGATATGCCTTTACCCGTGGGCTCGTCATCGCCAGGCTCTTAGCCTCCGCCTCGGTAATGGACACCGGGACGGTAATCTTATCGCGCAGCTTTCCGTTGATCTGGACAACCAGGGTAGCCTCTTCATCACAGGCCAGTTCTTCGCTCCACTTAGGCCAGGGCTGGTTATGAATGCTATAGGGATACCCCAGCCGCTGCCACAGCTCCTCGGTAAGGTGAGGGGCAGTGGGAGCTAAGAGCAGCAGGAGGATCCGGACAGTATCCGCCCAGGCTGATGGGGCAACCGCCCCGGCCTCCATTATCCGGCTTAGGTGGTTGGTAAACTCCATCAAGGAGGAGACCATGGTGTTAAGGTGAATCCGCTCCAGGTCGACGGTTACCTTTCTGATAGTCTGATGGGTGATGCGGGAGAGTTCCTCCTCCGCATTCTCCCCGTCAGCATCGGACCTGCCGCAGTAGTGATACTCCTTAAGCATCAGGCTCCACAGCCGGTTAAGCCAGCGGCTGATGCCGCTGATGCCGCTGTCATCCCAATCGCCGCCCTGCTCCCAGGGAGCGAGGAACATCAGGTAAGCACGGACGGTATCAGCCCCCAGGTGGGAAACGTAATCATCAGGGTTGACCACGTTGCCCCGTGATTTACTCATCTTATGGTGCCCGGCGATAATAGTGCCCTGGTTAAAGAGACGTCTGAACGGCTCGGAGAAATCAACCAGCCCCATATCTCGAAGCGCCTTGATAAAGAAGCGGGCATAGAACAGATGCATCACGGCATGCTCGGCACCACCGGTATATAAATCGACCGGCAGCCAGTAGTTGACCTTATCACCGGCGAAGGGAGCCGTGTCTTCATGAGGGCTGGCATAGCGCAGAAAGTACCACGATGAGCACATAAAGGTGTCCATAGTATCGGTCTCCCGACGGGCCGGAGATGAGCAACGGGGGCAGGTGGTATGGATAAACTCCTCGCAATACTTTAACGGTGATTCACCGGTAGGCTTGAACTCAGCGTTCTCGGGTAACAGGACAGGTAAGTCTTTCTCCGGGACAGGCACAATACCGCATTGCTCACAGTAGATAATGGGAATAGGCGCCCCCCAGTAGCGCTGGCGTGAAATAAGCCAGTCGCGCAGCCGGTAGGTTATCGCCCTCTTTCCCCATCCCCTTTCCTCCAGAAAATCACAGACGGCCTGCTTTCCCTGGTCACCATAGAGGCCATCGAACCGCCCCGAATTTACCATAGCACCCGGCTCGGTGTAGGCTGCGGCCGGCTCTCCGCCCTGCCAGCCGGCCGCAGCGACGACTACCTTTATCGGCAGGTGATATTTCCTAGCAAAGGCAAAATCACGCTCATCATGGGCCGGGACTCCCATTACGGCACCGGTGCCATAACTCATCAGGACATAGTCGGCAATCCAGATAGGGACCTTTTCACCGTTAAGCCTGTTTACGGCATAAGCCCCGATAAAGACGCCTTCCTTCTCTTTTTCAGCGGAAAGCCGCTCTATCTCGCTCGCGCGCCGCGAGCGGTCGATATATGCTTCAACCTCGGCCCTCTTCTCCGCCGAGGTCAGTCGAGCCACCAGAGGATGCTCGGGAGCCAGCACCATAAAGGTGACCCCGAAGGCAGTATCGGGACGGGTGGTAAATACCCGAATCTCTTTCTCCTCTACACCAGGGTAGTCGAGAGCAAAGGAAATCTCGGCACCGGTGCTTTTCCCCACCCAGTTCCGCTGCATTATCTTTATCCGCTCGGGCCAATCAATGCCGTCATGGAGCATCAATTCATCAGCATATCTGGTAATACGGAAGAACCACTGCTCCAGATCGCGCCGGACAACGACCGTCTCACAACGTTCGCAGAAACCGCTTACCACCTGCTCATTAGCCAGTACCGTTTGACAGCGCGGACACCAGTTGACCGGTGCCCTGCCTCGATACGCCAGACCGGACTGGTAGAGCTTCAGGAAGAACCACTGCGTCCACCGGTAGTACTCCGGCAGGCAGGTAATGATTTCCCGGCTCCAGTCATAGATGGTGCCGATACTTTCCAGCTGGCGGCGCATATTCTCTACATTCCGCATTGTCCAGATGAAGGGATGGATGCCGCGGCTGATTGCCGCATTCTCTGCAGGCAGTCCGAAGGCGTCGAAACCCACCGGATGGAGCACGTTATAGCCCCGCATTCGTTGAAAGCGAGCGTGAACATCGGAGGGAGCCATTGCATACCAGTGCCCGATATGGAGGTCCCCGGAGGTGTAGGGAAACATTGTCAGCGCGTACCACTTAGGCTTGGTGTTATCTTCGGTAACCTGATAGAGCCGGTCCTCGGCCCACTTCTGCCGCCACTTCTTTTCTATCTCAGGGGGATTATAGTTATCAACCAATCCATTCTCCCATCTGAACACAGGCCCTCCGCCAAAGAACGCCGCCGGCGAAGAGCCGAACTGTTTTATTTTAGCAATAAAGGGTGAAGTGTGCAAAATAAGATCCCCGAGGGTAGGCTTATACCCGCTAAATGCAGATATCGATAAGTTGTATCCCGGCCTCGGGTAGTATAGACTAGTGAAAGACACCTGGCATAACGGGAAGCGGGAGCGTACGGATAAGGGAAATGGCGGATAAGACCAGAATTGATAAGACTCTTGACGTCAGGGGGGAGATTTGCCCCAATCCGGACATAAAGGTCAGGGCGGCGCTGGAGAAGATGGGACAAGGGCAGATTCTGGAAGTCTTGCTTGACTACCCGCTGTCGGTAGAACGTGTCCCCCGTAATGCGGAGAGAAGGCGACACCGGGTCATACTGATAGAGCGGACGTCAGGAGCAGAGTACAGGATATTAATTGAGGCCAAGGCAAACTGGCAGTAAAGCATAGTGGCGTATGAAGGCAGGATCATGAAAATCTGCTCAAGCCGGCCCCGGGTCTACCCACCGCCCCGTTTCTCAACATAGCTTACCGGCGCCAGTGACATCCCTCCGTCGACGATAATAGTCTGGCCCCTGATCATGAAAGAATCGCCGCTGCAGAGGAAAGCCACCACACCGGCGACATCTTCAGGACTGACCAGTCTGCCCGCCGGGGTTGTCGGCAAGGCAGAGTCGTTCCCCGCCAGCGCCGCTTTTAGATAAAGCAGACCGACCCCGGTCTCAATGAGCGAAGCGCCTACCGCGTTAACACAGATATCCTTCGGAGCCAGCTCCACCGCCAGATAGCGCACCAGGGCCTCAAGGGTCGCCTTCGATACCCCTATGGCAATGTAGCCGGGCCAGACCAGCTTCGAGCCCAGACTGGTGATGGCCACTATTTTACCACCCCTCCCCTCCATCAGCCCGGCCGCCCGCTGCGCACCGAGCAGAAACGCCCTGGCATTGATGTCCATCGTCCATCCCCACACCTTGGCATCCAGGTCAAGCGCAGAACGGGGCAGACCGGAGGCAGCGTTGCTGACGAATATGTCCAGCCGGCCAAAGCTCGCCGCAACGGCATCAAACATCTCATCAAGCTTCTCCGGATCGCCGACATTGGCCCGGATAACACCGGCTTTTACGCCCAGCTTCTCGATATCCCGGGCCGTTTGCTCGGCAGCTTCGCGCCGGCGGAAATAGTTGACAATAACATCGGCTCCCTCCCGGGCCAGTCTCAAGGCTATCGCCCTCCCGATGCCACGGGAGCCGCCGGTGACCAGGGCAACCTTGCCTTTAAGCATCTATTTCTTAAGACTCCTTTACCGGAACTTTACGGCTGTAATGTCACAGCAGACCAGCAAAGTGAAGTATCTATCTGGCGCACGCATGGTATCCTATTATACCTTTATGACTTATCTCCTGTCATTATGAACTCAATCTGCCCCCGAAACCGGGCTAAGGGATATCATGAGGCCGGAGAACCACCTCCAGAAAGAAAGGATTTGAGAGGTAGGGGGGTAAATCATGTATACTGATACTGGATAGCATGAATCAGAAAGACTACTACAATATTCTGGGTGTGGGCAGAAGCGCCAGCCAGAAATCCATAAAAGAAGCCTACCGGAAGCTCGCCTTCCAGTATCATCCCGACAAAAACAAGGGTGACCCGGCAGCGACCAACAAGATGAAGGAAATCAACGAAGCCTATGCCGTTCTTTCCGATGTTTCCAAGAGAAAGGAGTACGATCTCTTAAGGTCTCAGTACGGGCCGTCTGCCTACGATAGGTTCAGACAGAGCCATACCACCGAGGACATATTCAGGGGTTCAGACATCAACCAGATTTTCGAAGAGTTTGCCAGGATATTCGGCTTCCGAAGTTCGGGCGATGTTTTCCGGGAATCTTATGGCAATGAATATTGGTGGTTCGGTCCCGGGGCCGAGCCAGGATCCAATAAGAATCATGCATCCAATTACCATGGCCAGATGTCAGGATCATCTTCCCCCGGGTTAATGGGTAAGCTTGTCAAGTTTTTCCTGAAAAAGGTTATCGGTGTGGAGCTGCCGGAAAAAGGACGGAACTTCTACGATACGATCACACTGAGACCCGAGAGGATCCGGGGTGGTACCGAAGTGGAGTACTCATATCAGAGACAGGGTAAGACCAGGAACCTCATAGTAAAGATCCCCCCCGGGATAAGAGACGGCCAGCGGATAAGGCTGAAGGGCATGGGGTCTCCCGGCGAGGCTGGCGGCGCACCCGGTGATCTCTACCTGCAGGTGAAAATCAAAAGACCTTTGGGCCAAAGGCTGAGAGACTTCTTCAAGATGTAGGGGCTCCTACTGCCATTATTAGACTCCTTGCCTCGGTTCAGGGAAGACTGTCAAGTGCGTGGTAGGTAAGCAACAGGTATCTTCATTCTGAGATTAGTAACTTAGTTAATAGACTTATTATTACCGAGTGTTCGATAGAATTAAAATTCTGTCCCCACTAGATTTGTAATGCTATTAAGGAAGGCCCTGTTTTAAAGTCAACAGGGTTAGCACGGCTATCATCAAAATGGAATTCCGAGTATTTTTGAGGATTTTCCTGCTCCTGGCTTGTCCGTAGTTTGCTATCCCGGTTCTTAAAGCTTGACATCTCGTTCTTCAATCAATAACCGTTTGCTATTTATTCTCGCAATACTTGGCCGATACCCGACTCTTTATGCCACCTCTTTCCTTGTACGCAGCCTCTACCTCCATCGAAAGCGGTTCAATAAGACTAACTAGGTCGCGGAGAATACGGTTAACAGTATGCTCCTGTAAGATGCCGACATTCCGGTACGAATTGAGGTAATACTTCAGGGATTTAAGCTCTATTAGACACCGATCTGGGACATAGCGAATCGTGAGATGACCAAAATCAGGGAGGCCACTCCAAGGACATACTGAGGTGAACTCGTCAGTCTCATAAACCACCTCTGTTGCCGAACCAGAATAGGCAAACGGAACCGCTTCGAGTACCGAAATATCAATAGCCTCTTCTGTCTGAGTATCAAATCTTCGTTCAAGATATTTATCCGGACCCATACGCCATCTCCTTCTAGCTCCCACCGGGCACTCTTATTCTACATCCTCTGGCTGGACAAGGGGAAGTAAAACAACAAGTACCGCCAGCTACCAAACTCGGGCGTCTTGGACTATAATCATGACAGTCGTGTCTGTCTCGCAGTTTGCTCTGGCAGTGCAGCCAGCAAAAATTAAGGAGCTATCAGAAAAGAGGATTCTATGCTTCATCTTATCCTGTGGGTAGCGGGCATCACTTCCTTCTCCCTGCTCGGGTCTTTTTACGTCCGCAAATTCAACAGGCCGGATGCTTTGATTGCTATATATGCAACCTTTGTGATTCTCAGCCAGATTATTGCTACCAAAATTGGGGAGTTCAACCTTGGTTTCACAACCGTGACGGCACCAGCGGCAGTATTGATTTATGCTGTCACCTATCTCCTAACCGACGTAGTCAATGAGAGATTTGGGAGAAGAGAGACGCAACGCATGGTATTTATTGCCTTTGCCTGCCAGGTAGCTATGGTCTTCTTTATCTGGCTAGCAACTGTTATCAAACCAGCACCTATTTGGCAGGGACAAGAATCCTGGGAATCCATTATGGGTCTTGTTCCCAGGATAACGGCGGCTTCACTGGTAGCTTTTCTTGCTAGCGAAAATCTAGATGCCGTGCTTTTTGACCTTTTCAAAAGACTCACCAAAGGTAGGCACCTATGGATGAGGAACGTGTTTAGTTCTATCCCCTCGCTAACTGCCGACACATTTATTTTCATAACCATTGCCTTCTACGGCGAACTCCCGCTACTGCCCCTAATACGGGGCCAGATCGTAACTAAGTATCTCGTGGGACTCATCGATATCCCGTTCATGTATTTCAATAGGTGGGTGATTTTCGGATTTAGAAAGGATGTACTGTCTTCTTCAGTTACTAAGAATAACTAGAATCCAGTTTCTTAAGTGGACGTGAAGGAACAAAGATGATAACGGGACTCCCCACCGCAATCACACACTACCTCGAAAAGCATAACCCGGACAAATTCTGATACGGACATGACATACCAATTATAAATACGCTCCCGTAACTAAACAAAGGGAAGCTCCAACCGGAGAACTACAGTTCAGGTCAGGCTGCTTGAGGTGATACAATAGGACTGGCAATAGAACACAGGAGCAGTCAGCTTGGACGAAAAGAGCCTCAGGATACTTGAGTTTCATCGCATCAGGGAAATCATCAGCGGGTTTACCTGCTTCTCGGCAAGTCGTGAGCTGGCAAACGGTCTCATGCCGGTTTCGGACTACGCGGTAATTTCTCTCTCCCTCAAGCAGTCGACGGAGGCGCACCGTCTCCTTGTCCTGGAACCGGGGTTTTCCATCGGCGGAGTCACCGACATCCGGGAAAAAGTGAGGATGGCGGTTCTGGGCAGAGTCCTTGAGCCAGCGGAACTCCTGGAAATCCGCTGTACGCTTGAGGCAATCCGTAAGCTGCGCAGCAGCCTTACCGGGCTGTCCGAAGAACTACCCCTGCTCTGGGCCATCGCCGGTGATATTACCGCTCTGCCCGGGATCGAGGAGTCCATCAACCGCTGCATCTCCCCCACCGCCGAGCTGCTGGAATCGGCTTCGCCTGCCCTGGCCGCAATAAGGCACCGCTTAAAGGAGCTGCGTGAGCATTTGCTGAACCGCCTGCACTCAATAATCAACTCGCCCAGAGGGCAAATGATGGTACAGGAGC
>JAQTTS010000368.1 GCA_028710655.1 Dehalococcoidales bacterium | reverse complement strand
AGTACGACATTTCTTATAACGCATAGGGTGACAGCATGAGTGAATGGATAAGTCCGACAAGCCACGGGGGAACTTGGTATTCAGACCCAGAATATAGTTACGATGGCAATACCGGAACCTATGCAGTTCTTCAAAGGGAAAATATAGCTACGCTCTATCCGCCGTCACCCATTCTGTGCAGCAAGATAAGGCTTTGGGCATCTGTACTTACTGTGACTAGGGCCGACTTAACCGTTTCTGTCTATTATTCAGGGGGATACAACGAAATCTTTGACGGACAGGTAAGTACATACACCGACTGGGTAGAAATTGCTATCGGTTCAACACAGACAGTTGAGCATGTAAAGATAGTTCCGCACACTATTGTATTGTCGGACTGCCTGCATGAATTTGAGTTCTGGAAAGAGGGCGATGTTCCCCCCGCTGAGACGACAGGCATGGGGGCATTCAGAGCGGCCAATATCTTTAGACGCATGTAGCAACGAAGGGAAGCCGCCTTATCGGGCTGGATGGCGGAGGCAAGGAGATAAGATATGAATTTTCGGGACACCATTGGGCACTCTGTAGACGCGGCTGCGACAGGAGCAGTATCGGCGGCGAAGTCTATTATGGCTTACGTCAAGCAACTTGTGACGAACAGCTTGGACTGGGTAGACGGCGGCAGGTTGGATTTGCTTCTTGACGCCCTTCAGACAGGACTGGACGGAGGAACGGCGGCGGTCAATCGTGCAGTGGGCAAAAAGCAGTCAATCCCCAAGACCTTCGACCTGAATCAAGCGGCCAATACTTACGACCTTTTCACGGCCACAGCTCAGGCGGTAATTCTGGAAGACCTCGTATTTGCCCTTCCGAACGTCAACGTTTCGGACGATGCGACGATTACCAGCATATCGATTCAGTCGGATCACGCGACGCCGCAAGTCCTTTTGTCGTCAGTGGACGGGGCTAAAGCGTATATGACGGCGGAACAACAGTTTTTCTGGGAAGGGAAAATCTATCTCGCCGTGGGAGACAAAATTCAAATCACCATAGCGGGCGGAGCGGCTGATGTGGCCACCGTCTGCAATGTCGTTGCCGGATGCAGGTCCGCAGTCAACGGCGGATATCTTGCGTAAGGAGGAAGACATGAAGAAACGATTACTTACTCTCTGCTTAAGCATCCTGATCGCGCTTTTGCCTCTATCGGCATACGCCGCCTCCGGAACAGGGAGAGCCGGGCAGCCTGTAGGCGCGACTACGACCTCCAAAGGCGTGGTTCAACTTGCCACCTCCGCCGAGACCGCCACCGGCACGGAGTCGGGGAAGGCCGTTGTGCCTTCGGGAATGAAGGCGGCTCTTCAAGCTTTGGAATACTCCGTCAATTTTGCCAAGCCAGCCAACATTGCCGACTCCGCAACTCCAGCCATAGGAGCGGCAGCGGGAAATGTCCTTGACCTAGACGGAACTACAACCATCACTGCATTCGACACCGTCCAGGCTGGAACTACCAGATTTGTGCGGTTCACGGGAGCGAGGACTATCACGTACAACGGAACATCCATGATCCTTCCGGGCGCAAGGGATATCGTAACGGAAGCCAACGATAGGGCTACATTCATTTCTCTGGGTTCGGGCAACTGGTACTGTCACGCATATATGAAGGCCAACGGGCGAGTCCTGGGCGACGCCATTATCGTTACCCATGGGGCAACTGAAGCCACGACAGCCGACAAGATGCGCGGACAGGATCACATCATTACAGGGGCATATACTATCACCCTTCCGGCCTGCGCTGTAGGAATGAACGCCACTTTCACCAGCACAACAGCGGCGGCATTCTCTCTGGATTCCAACGGAGCGGATCAGTTTATTCTGGCGGGAACGGCCTTGACGGCTGGGAATAAAATCACATCTGACGGAACAGCAGGGGTTGTCGTACAGGTGAAATGCTTACAGGCGAATAAATGGCACGTCACCTATACTAACTCGGTCATGGTAGACGGAGGCGCATAATGAAACGATTTTTAGCCTTCTTTCTCTGTTTGCTTCTGGCGTTTCCACTGCCTGCGTTCGCCGCTAAAGAATCTCCCTCCATCATCGCTTCCGGCACAGCAGCCGCTGGCGCAGTCCTCCTATCCACTGTAAACGGTACGGCCTTTGTGGACGTCAACGGAGACGCTACTTTAACCTCGGCTTTACAAAGTGCTGTGACTCATAATGACGTGATTGAGTTCACTTCCAAGACTGACAAGACCAAGAAGATTTGGGGCTTTGTCAAGGCGGCGGGAACAGGGACGTTTGGGGTGGATAATCTGGGGGATGCCCTGTTTGCTGACGATATGGCAGACGACGGCACGGCTGATTTTATAACTTTTGACTCCACGCTTACATTTGATACAGACCATTATGTGTGGACGAGGACAACAACATCTTATGGATGGTCTTATAATGCTTTCGCCACACAAACAGTTGGGGTTTTATACAAACTCGTTGTCGGTATGAAGCTTGGCACAATGGCGGCGGCTTCTGTGGCGTATTATCCAGCTCTTACTCAATCACAGAACCTGACCGGTAATTATGCGGATTATGCTTATTATGGGACAGCAATTTCTCCCTCTGGCGCTTACGCCAACTTCGGCGTTTTTTCAAATAATGGAGCTAACGGACAGACGATTCTATGCAAGGGGTATTCCCTCTCGCCCGTCACAGGCCCTTCGGCCTCCGGGGTGACGATCACCAACACCCCCGGAGGCACAACCTACAACTGGGGCGCGAACACTCTATCCGGCACATCATACAACGACGCGGCAGGGTATGATTGGCGAATCCTCAGCAGCACGAAGTATGGTCAAGTCATAGCCTCCGCCCCCATCCTCCCCGCCAACGCCCGATTTGACGGCACAGCGGCCAACGCTTTTGCTTGGCTGAACGGCGTAGACCTGACCGCCTACCAGACCGGCAATTACATCCTCTGGCTCTCAGACGGCACAAACGCCGGATGGGGGTATATCTCCGCGACCCCTCCGACAGGGGATGGGGGCGGGAGTGAGGCAACAGGAACGGATATATTGCCGTTTGTAAATAGTGCTGATCCTTATGATACGTTTACT
>JAQTTS010000367.1 GCA_028710655.1 Dehalococcoidales bacterium | reverse complement strand
TCCAGGTAACGATGAATGAATGCCCTGATTTCCTTGAAGAGAAGTGCCTGCGAGTCATAAGGGACGGCGGTGGAGGCAAAGTGGACCACCTCACCCACCAGAAGATCGTTTGTTGGAAGATAGGTCACCTTAGCCGTTTCATGCTGGTAGGCTTTTCTTACCGACCCATTTACTACAATCATGAAAGAGCGCTCATCTTCATCACTGACGACCATCTCGCCCACCGTACCGTCGGGAAGTACGAAGCCGGAGACAAAGCGGTTCTTGTCCTCCGTCTCTTCCAGTCTAAATTCACCGGCCAGCCGCTCCGCATCTTGTAGTGAGTAGCGAAGCAGGTAATCATCGATGCCGGTTTTACTCTGGCCTTCCAGCTGGGGCAGATGGATAATATGAACCGTCGCTCCCTTTCGCCGTAAATGCTCGCCGATATGCTCCAGAGCTTTTCTGACCGGCTCCTTGGTGACAATATCCGAGTCAAAGGCGAGATAAACAGTTCTTCCCTTGAGAGCTACATAGTCCCAGTCGGTGAGAAAGGTGATACCGCCAAACTGGTTCTTGCCCTTGAAACCCCAGACTCCTGTAACCGAGATAGCACAGGCTTCCCTGGATGCCAGGGCATCGGCTTTCTTCGAGCCTTCTGTAATCCATAAAGGAACCTGAGGATTTCCTATCATTTTCTGGCAGCGAGGCGGACAGTCAAGCCGGTTTGAAGAACCGGTCGGAGACTCGTACTTAACCGGCTTGCCGCGATTGTTTGTCCGGGGATGGTCCGGTCGGAACTGGCAGCCAGCTTCTTTACTGTCAACGGCCCAGAGGGGAATGAGGATACCGGGAGACCTCTGCTGGGCAGGCGTAAACCCAAGCTTCTCAAGCTCTACCTTACCCAGGAGACTCCGGTATCCCCTCTCCTTGATTACATCCACACTGATCCCACTATCTTCGCTGAGGTGGCGAAAATGGTCAGCCAGCAGTTCAGGAATAACGTCGGAAAAGACGGATTCAGCCATGACATTCCTTAGCCAGGTATTTTTTAGCTAGATATGCTCAGCGTGGTGTTCGAGCGTCTTCAGAAAATGATCAAGGGATTCAGCTGTGACCCGTGCCGGCGGTTCAACCAGGTCGAAGTCGCTCAGACGGACATCAATGCGGTAATTTCTTTTAAACCAGTCGTAAATCTGGGCATCCTGAACATCGAGCTGCCAGACCTTGCTTTTAACCCTGGTCCATAAGTTGATAAGTCGTTTATCGACTTCTTCATCCTGTTTCACCGCTTTCTGTTTTCTGAGTACTTCAGGCGGAAACAGGTCATCCGGAACTTCGCTATCCGGTACCGGCAGGAGCAATGTCTGCCCGGGTGGTATCTGGGCATATTTCTGGATTTCAGCTATTGAATATGGCGCACTCAAGTTCAATATCCTGACGGTCTTCTTCTTGCCTTCTGGTTGCACATCTTGCTCGACGAGCTTTAAGGAAAGGGGAATCATGGATAACCGGCCGCAGATGCCGCGGATAAGCTTAAGGCTGGAATTGATGTTAATAATAGAATAGAGAGAACTGGTATCAAGCTGGTAGACACCGAAGCCGGGACAATCCGGTAATAAGAATTGGAGATTCATCACCCGACGGCAGTACCCTTGCTGATGACAGGGACAGCGGAAAGGATTACACGGCATTTCTATCAGCTTAGAGGTTATCACTCCAGGCTCATTGGTATTGGTTTCCACCCTGGCCAACGCCGTTTCACCATCACCGCGGCAGATAAGACTCCCATCATCCGAGTAACAGCGAAGGTACTGGCTGGCCCACTGGGTCTCATTATCAGTAGGGAACATGATACGAAGCTCTTTTGGTTTTTCACCAAAGACTTCTTTCACCTCGTCGGGGCAGACAAAATAATCCGTAGGCTCAGGATAGAATATACCTTCAGCATTCTCCTTCTTGATTCCCAGCCTGATTTTCCCCAGCCGGGGCAGTCTCACAACCTCGCTTAGACCTTTGATTGGCATTGTTTTCCTCCTCTCGAATTCTCTTATACTGGCCAAATCTTTCAGGTATGCCCGGACAATCCACCGTGCCAGTATTCGTAACCCGTTGTTGAAGTCCTCGTAATCCGCTTCCGTTGGCATCGTTTTCCTCCTTCACGACCTTTTTAGCTACTTTTTTCAAAGCTAAATCTTTCAGATAAGCTTGAGCTATTATCCGGGCTAGAATACGCAGGCTATTCTCGAAATCGTTAATCGTTGGCTCGGACATTGCTGCCATTCTCCTCGATCATAAACAGGTCGTCGAAGGTATATTCCGGCATATTTTTCAGGATAAGGCGTCGCAGTACCGGCGAAGGTTCTCTCCGTCCATTGATAATGTGGGACAGAGTACTGCGGGAAAATCCTATCTTCTCTGCCAGGTCACGCTGGGAAAGGTTTTTCCTCGTCATGGCAATTTCAAAAGCGGTCCGGTTCAACTTGACCTTAACCATTCAAATACTCCAGAACACATAACGCTTTCTGAAGTATACCAAAGGTTATTCATAGTCTGTCAATATTATTTTGTCACTCTAGATAGCATATTGGTGTCAATAGTGTTTGACTTGGTATACAAAATGTGCTATTATCTTCGGAAAGGGAGGTGAGGAACCATGATTGAGAACTTCGGCGAATATCTCCGAAGCCTGAGGGTTGAAAAGAGGCTATCGCTAAGAGAGGTTGAGCAACAGTCCGGGGTCTCAAACTCTTATTTGGGACTTATCGAGCGAGGTCAGCGGCCTATACCAGGCGCCGACATCCTGAAGAAGCTTGCACCCGTTTATGACGTGCCGGTAAGAGATCTTCTGAAAGCTGCCGGTTACCTGAAGGATGAAGATGTCTCTTTGAGCGAGGATGATGAAGTGGAGATGGCCTTCACCTATGTGATGAATGACCCGAGATACAAATCTGGCACCCGCATCAAGGGCGGGCTTACTACGGACGTTAAACGCTTCATCGTTGAAATGTATGAGAAGGCAACCGGCAAGAAGCTTCTCCCTGGAGGGTAGCTATTGAAAAGCTTTAGCGACCTGCGGCATTTTTGCCAGTATATTGTAAAAAAATACGGATCAC
>JAQTTS010000366.1 GCA_028710655.1 Dehalococcoidales bacterium | reverse complement strand
GCTTCTCCGAGCCATCTGGTTCACCTCCTTTCGTTCAAATTTTTGAGCATGTACTCACTTTGTTGAGCGCAGTTATCCCTTCACATCACCTCCTTTCCGGGTATGGGTAGCCCTGTAGATTTGAGTGCTAGCCCACTCATCCCTGACGCCTCGCCGAAGCCAGGCGTCAGAGTCAATGGGTTAATACTCGTCGGGGAAGAGGATGGTGGTAGCGCTGCGGTCAGCCTCGGTAATTATCCAGATGGTGGCTACCCCGTGTTTGGGGAAGCGGTCATCGTTATAGGCCGATAGCAGACGCAATCCCTGTTTGAGAGCCTGATTGTTGGTCTCTTTGTCTTCATCATCCACATCCCCCCAATCGCATTCCACATGACGATTAAGTGATTTCTGTATGAATCGGGCAAAGTCGGCGTTCTGGCAGGCCAGGTCGTAAGCCCCTCTCGAAACGACAACCTGGCCGGTGGGGAAAGACGGGTTGATTACGTGCAGGGTATCTATGGTCATCACCTCCTTTCGGGCATGGGTAGCCCTTTATTTGAGCGGCTAGACCGCTCATCCCTAGCACCTAGCCTTAGAACTAAGTGCTAGAGTCAGTGGGTTAGTCCTTGAACCTGGCGATGTCCAGGCTGACATAGCCGGTGGGACGGTAAGGGTCAATCGGATGCTCGCCAAAGCCGTTCCAGAAGTCCAGGAGCCAGAGGGTATAGCCTGAGTATTCCTGCTCTCGGACGGCAACGAGCTGGTCGGTGAAGATGCGAACACTGGCATCCCGGCTTCCCCAGAGGACGATTACCGAGGGGAACTTGTCACCGCCAGAAATCTTCTGCACCTTCAGCCTTCCCAGCTTCAGGTGGTTAATCCAGAAGTGGTTGTGCGAGCTGAAGTAGCTTCCGATATACACATCCTTCCCTTCAAGCTGGTCAAGAATAGGCATTAGTTTTTCCAGGGCTTCCTTCCGGCGCTTGCGAAGCGGGATTTCGGCTATTCTGCTTCCTACCCGAACCGGCGTCTTTGGCTCTGGCTTGGTGACCTCTACCTTAGCTTCCTGGAAGAGGTTCATCTGGGTTGAAATGGACACAAAAACACCTCCTTTCAAAGCATGGTTATCCCTTTCAGATTTGGCACGAGGCTAACTTGCGAGCATCATTTGCGTGCCGTACTTAGACTTGGCTTCTTCCGCTTTCTGCTCTTCTTCAATAGAGCCTTCGGGGATGGCATTGCGGACGGAGCTGATAGCGGACTTGATAGACCCCTCGTAAGGCTCGTTGTTCCAGCGAACCTCACCGCCGGTAACCCGCTCGATTTCGCTGATAAGGCGGGAAAGATGCTGGTCAACGTACTGGGGCAGGTTGGCAATCTTCCGGGCTTCAATAGCCACGAGCTTCGCCTGCTCTAAAGGCTCAGCCGCTTGATTGATAAACTCCTCCGCCATGTCCATTGCCTCAGTGACCCTCATCGGACTCCATTTGATGGGCATGATTCACCTCCTTTCAGGGCATGGATAACCCCTCAAATTTGGGCGGTCTAACCCGCTCATTCCTGACGCCTAATCCTCCGGTTTGAGGGACTGGGCGTCAGAGTGAAGGGGTTAAATGTAAGGCTAACTCTTGAGGGCGAAGTTAATCGCCTCTTTCATGACCTCCGACCAGCACTCCAATCCCCACTCCACACCTTTTTTGACCTGGTAGAAAACATCATCAGTAATGGCTTCTTCTGGTATACCCATTTCTTTGGCGCACTGGATGACATCCTCACGGGTGAGAGTAAAGACCACTTCATGCGGGTCTGGTAGGGTAGGGGTTGCCGTCTTGACCATAGTTCACCTCCTTTTCCGCCTGGTTCTTGGCAAAAAGAGAGGGGTTGGGTCTCCCAGGCTTCCCAACCCCTCTCGCTACGCTGAGGGGCGGAAGCCCCTCTCTTGGCTATTCAGTTATTCATTCCAAACAGCGACAGTCCTGATGGTAAATTTCAGGCCACAGTTCTGGCACTTAGCCTGGTCTGGAGCCTGCTCGTAATCCACATCATCGCTATCGCATTTGGGACAGGTTATGATGTCCCCTTCGGCATACTCCTTGCGTTTTTCCACTCAGCTTTTTCCTTTCTTGCTCTCTCGGCTCTGGCTACGGAGATATAATCGGGACAATCGGTAGAGCACGGACTACGCCCTTTGAGACAGTCCCGACAAAGCCAGTAGCACTTACGCCGGTTAGGGCGTGGGTAAAACATATCTTCCCCCCTTATATGCTGGTTGCTGTCATCTGCCTGTCTGCCTCAGCGACCGCTACTTCAGCAGTCGCTTGAGTGGAGTTCCAGGTGGCGACTACCTTATCCCCCCGTTTGAGGTAGAGAAAATCCTCATCCTCATCCAGATAGAAGCCCGCCTGTTTGTGCTCAGGCTTGAGAACTCGGTTAAGGGCATCACTGCGAATAGACACTTATCCCTCCTTTCTTGCCCTGAAATTGGCACGAAAAAAGGGGTATCCCCGCCCCGCAACAGGGCAGGAATACCCCTTTACAAAAAATAAGCACAAAAAGGCGAGTTCCCTCGCCTTCTTATGCGTGGCTGTTTTCTGAGTTCAAGCGTTCATTTTCAGGCTTATACGGCGACTGGCTCTTTCGCCTTATGCTTTCGCTTCGGCTTATCGGCGACTGGCTCGGTTGGTTCGGTAGGCTCGGCTTCGGTGGGCGGGCTGACTTCGGCGGGTGTAACCGCTTCGGTGGGTTCGGTGGGCTTCGCTTCCGCTTTCGCTTCGGCTTCTTTTGCCTCTTTATCCCGCTTCATATCGGCGGTGCTCTCACTGGAGAGCATTGGCATTACCACCAGCTTGTAGCCATTCGTGATAAAAGTAGCTGGCTGATAACTGGTGGTGAGCTTTAGCTCTACCATTCCCCCGCAGGCTTTCAGGGCTTGAACGAGGTAGTTGCCGTCTATTCTGACTTTCATCGGCTTACCCTCTATTTCGGCGGGTATGGCGGTATGTCCTTTGTCGTCGGCTACATCCAGATTGATGAAGCCATTATCAAGGGTAAGGTCTATTCCGTAACCCTTGCTATCGGCTAGGACTTTCAGGGAAGCGATAGCCTTGATTGCCTCGGTAG
>JAQTTS010000365.1 GCA_028710655.1 Dehalococcoidales bacterium | reverse complement strand
TGGTGAGACGTGGCGCCGTTCGTGCAAACCAGCCGGTTGATGTAGGATTCGACGGTTGGCTTGATTGTGCCAAGGGGGGAGAAGCTGACCATGATACCGCCTCTCACCAGGTCACCGGGTATCACTTCCTGTTCTTGCGTCCCGACTACCTCCAGACTGACACTGTGCTGGTCCGGGATAACGAGGGCGCGGTTGTATTCTGACCCTGGCATGATCGCCTCCACGAGGTCGAGCACTCTGGTTGCTTTGACAGGATGCCGTACCCGGCTGGGTGTCACCACATCGACAATCTTGCCGTCGTGCATCACCAGGTCGTACCTGCCCTTCTCCTCGAGCAGCTCGTTGGTGGCCGTCTGCAGGGTGCGCGGCGTGAGCTTCTTGCTCATGTCCTCCGCCAGCCCCGCGAATTTGATCACCCTGGGGAGTCCGGTTTCTGCGACCTCAATCCGCTTGGCGTGACTGCCTGGCCGGAACGCCACCTCGTCGCCGGATATTTCCAGACGGGTATTGGGGTCATGCTCGATGTGTCTCACCTCGGCATCCACAAGATCACCCATCTTGGTCATTACCTGGTCTCTGTTCATCCTTTATTCTTCTCCTTCTTCTTTCGGCTCGTGGCCATCGTTTTGATTTTTCCCGTTGTTACTCTGGAATAGCCTCGACAGTTCATCGCTCCACCACGGAGGCAGACCATTCCGGACCTGTCCGAAGGCCAAATTGTTGAGGTCCAGTACCAGCGCCGCCTTCTTCTGTGTAGCCGGCGTGAGACTCCGGAAGAAGTCGAAAGCCCTCATGGTGAAGTCCGATACCTCGTCTCGCTCGAAGAGCTGATGGGCGTAAGTCGGTTTCTTCCAGATCAGGCGGTTGACCTCGGTGATGATGTTGAGGTCCAACTTACGGCTATGATGGGCGATGAAGATTATCGTCTGTTGTCGCTGGCCGGACATGGCGATCAGGTCGTCCATCTCGACCGCCCCCTTGCTCTGCGACCGCCTGGCGTGGGCAGACTGGGCAGCCTCGTCGTAGATCACGACGCTATCCTGTGGCCAGTCCTCTCGTTTGGTGACCACTTTGAGGTACGGAGGCAGCAGCTTGCTGATTTCCCGGCGCTTGGCCAGAGGGACGGTGGGAAGGTGGACCACGCCGGCTATTCCCTTCTTCTCGTGCAGGACATGGGCAGCCTCATGTGCCAGCCCACTCTTGCCCTGGCGCCTGTCTCCCATGACCATAATGAGTCCGGGATGGGGAAACGCCTTCAGGAGCGAGATTTTAGGCGGAGTCTCCAGCACCAGGCGGGCGTACTGTTCAGCTTTGTCGCGCCGGTACCGCTTCAATTTCTCCGCCCAAGAGATTTTGGGTGTCAAATTCTCTTACCCCCTTTCTTGTATTCAGAATCCCATACAATGTGTGTCGTTTCTGTCTTGCCTCCTCTATTAAACTAATCGAATAACCCCCGATTTTACATAAGCCGGATTTTTACTCGCAGCAGCTACACTCCTTTTTGTTGAAGAGAGCAACGTACCCCATTTTTCTATAGAAATTCTCGAATCTGTCCTGCAGAAGCTGGCCGTCTATCTCCCTTATTTTTTTGAGGCTCGTACATTTGATGTACCCGTGAGGCATCGGCCCCGCATTGAACTTGCAGTCCTGGCAGCCCATATCTCACCCCCTTTTTCTAAAATATTTTTGGCGACCCCTTGTAAAAAGCGGAAATTCTTCGCTTATATATGGGGGAGTCTTTTTTCTGAGCGATATGCTCACGTCTGCGCTCCATTTGGCTATTCATATACATAAAAGCAGCATAAGGGGAACGTAAAAGAAAAATGGAGCGCAGGTAGTCAGCCTACCACTGGACGAAATATTGCATGGCTACTCGTCCTCCTCTTCCGTGCGGTCAAAGTGGTCTTCAGCAGTGCTATCCCGTTGATCCCACCCTTCAAGGGCGTGGTCCCAGGCTTCTTCCATCGTTTCCCCTTCGCCGACCAGCTCGACCTTGAAATACCAACGCTTGACCTTTTGCTTGGTCTTTGGCATTGAACTACCTCCTCAGCTTCAATCCCTTTTGCTGTTTCAACGTGCTTTCCGCCTGAGCCACGGAGAGGTAAGCTCTGCACTTCCCTTCACAGACCTTCTCCGTTTTCAGGCACTGGCCCCGGAAGTCCCAGTAACACCTGCGTCTGTCCGGTCTCGGATACATCGCACCCCCTTATTCATCGTTATCGAGATACAAGGCTTGCCCGTTGCCCAGAGGCAGGATTTTGATAGTAACCGGCCTGACTACGACCTTGCCTAGCACAAGGTCTTTCAGGTCGGACACGTCGATGATTCTCGGAGCGCCTTCAAAGGAGAGTATCTCGCCGTTGGCAATTACCATCGTGGAGTGCTCACCGTCACACTCCGAATCTATGGCCTGAAAGTCCATCGGCGTGTCTTTCAGCAGCTTCGCCAGTTCCGGCATGAACTTCTCTTCAATGTCGTTGGCGGTAGACCATGCCATGCTGGAGTCCGTAACCCAAACAAAGAACCTATCGCGGTCAGTATCAGACTCTATATCCAGCACGCCTACGTCCTTCTCCTCTATCAGCTCTCTTACTCTCTCTACGAGTTCCTTTGGGATTTCTACCCATTCCTGCATATAATTACAGCCCATTACTTGTTCTCCTTCTAAAAGCAATCGTAGGTGACCGTATCTTCGCCGGCCTTTTTAGCAGCGGCCACGTCCGCCTTGAGAGCGGCAACCGTCTCTGGTTTGAGTTGGAGGTCGGTTGCCTGTTTTATGGCCTTCTTCAGCACACTGACCTCAATCACGAGCGTGCCGCCATGTTCGTTCAGCCGGTCATAAAACCCGTTCTCAGTGTTTTCGGCCAGAAACTCTCGTAGCTTGTCATCATGCCAGAGATTCCAGCTCTGGTCGGCATACTCTCTCTTGATTACCCGATAGCATCCTATTGACATGCTTCCGCCCCCTTCTTGATGGTCTTGTAGGCTTCCAGCAAGGCCTCTGCTATCTCTTCGGGAGTCTCCCATGAGAAGTTCCAAGCCTTGATGTCGTCTACAAAGAGCACGGTCTTGTTGAGGAATATCACGATGGCGGAGCTATCCTCGTAG
>JAQTTS010000364.1 GCA_028710655.1 Dehalococcoidales bacterium | reverse complement strand
CGCCCCTTGTTATCCGCCACTTTTTCGACATAGCCAACAGCCGTCATAGGCTTGCCGTTCTCAGCCGTCACCCGGGCAGCCACCAGTGCTATCTCTTCGCCGCGATCTTCCCGCAACCGCAAGAAGAACTGCTTGTTAGCTTCCGTCTTGAACCGCTTGGCGTGCCAAAACGACTTGACTAGATCAAGGTAAGGGCCGACACCATCGTGCGGCGCTTGCGACGCATTATCTTCGTTTCCGGTAATTGGTATGGGTATGGGATCGGGTATGGGTATGGGGTTGAGTTTTGCTTGTGGTTTGCTTGAGTTTTGCTCAAGCACTTGCTTAGCTTTTGCTTGAGCTTTGCTTGCCGCTGAGTTCTTGCCGCCGATGCTGCCAGCTTTGGCGCGCTCTTCCCTAAGCGCCTGAACCTCGTCTCGGGAATAGTTGTATTCCAAATAGTCGTGGACGTTGTAGCCGCCTTCGGCTGTTTCCCATAGGCCAATGTCTAGCAGCTCGTCGCGTGCTGTCGGGTAGTCGGTTATGCCAGCGTAGCGCGCCAGGACCGGACCGACCTTTTCAGTCACAAAGCCATCGGTCAAGTTCTTGGAACAATGGATGATCGAGAACATGTACAGCAGCTTGGCTTCGGCGCCAACACTCATGATCTTCGGGTTGGTTATAAGGTCGTCGTCAATACGCGCCCACGGCATATGTCACCGCCTATAACGGGTATTCTTCAACTCGCTTGAGGTTCGGCTTTTGGAAGACGTGTTGTATTCCGTCTCTGTGCGCCTGCGCCTCGAGGTCTGCCACCCACCACCATTTCGGTTGATTGGCTGGCTCGCCTGACGTTGCACTCTGGCCTCCAATCAGCAACCAGTTGAACATTGACATGTCGTCGAATGTCAGTTGCTCGCGGAATGGCTCGACTGACAGGAATCGCACTGGCGCGGTTATCAACTTGAAAGCTTCCGTTGCTCGAGCAACTCGCGCCTGGCAGTCTACAGTTGTCCCTACCCAGGCATTATCAGGCCAGTCAACCGTTGCCATCCGTTCGGGGTTCTTGCTCAGGAAAATGAAGGTCCATTGTGGCGCCGCTAGCACTTGCTCGAGTACAGCGTCAATCCACTCTTGGGGAACCCAGGCGCCGAACAGGTCAGCCATCGAACACACAAACACCTTATCACCAGCGGGGTCCGTTGTGATCGGGTTAGTGTTCTGAGGCGCACTCAGCCTGTCAGGGTGAAACTCGGGGTTAAAATGGCCGGTGAATCGTCGGGCAATGTCTCGAGCATAGCAGTATGGACAACCGTGCTTGCAGCCAGTGACAGGGTTCCATGTCCACCAGGCCCAGTCTACGTTGTCGTTTGTGCGGTTGAATGTCGGTCGCGATTCTCGTTGTACTGGCTCCGGCGGCGTCAGGTGTGGCAGCAGGATTGTCGGATTCCCACCGTTGTTCACCGCGTAGATCGGCGGCTCTTCGTCGTGGCGTCCAATGCGCTCCGTCGCCATTTCGTAGGTTGTGCCGTTGCGTTCGACTATGCGGGCTGTTTCTATCTGTTCTTTTTGAACAGATAGCTCTCGCCGGAGACTATTAACCATTACGTGCCCAACGCCAGCCCGCCGCGCAATTTCCCTGTCACTCCACCTGCCCCATTCGTTATCAGTCAATAAAGCCATCACTGCCCGCCGTTTGTCTGCATTTGTCCGGTGAAGTCCGTTTGTGGCATTAGCCCCCGTGCTGTAGAGAATCGCGTCACGAAGGCCACCGTTATGCACGGTAGCGGCGATGTCGGTTGCGCCGGCTCTCACCGCAGCCATCACCCGGTGCCAGCCATCAGCCAGCCAGTACCGTCCATTGTCGCCAAATACGATCACCGGCGGGAACTGTGTGCCACCCTTCATTGCCTCGGCGTATTCGGTGACAACCTCGGAGTTGATCTCCGTCCGTGGTTGTGCCTGCTTGTCGAGGCTTATCTTCGTTATCGGTATTTGCATCAGTTATCCTTCCCGTGCGCGTCACAGTGGCATCGGTGGCATAGCGCGATCATGTTCTCGGGTACGTCCAATGTTCCCCAGGCCGGATAGCGTAGGTGATGTGCTTCTGTGGCAGCACTCCCGCAACGTTCACACCTACCAGCCGCTCTATTAAAAGCCTCTCTTCGTACTGCCTTGAACTGTGGTAGCTTGCGGTATTCCTCGTAACTGCTGTACTCAATCAAGGTCGGCTGAGACTTGTCTCTCAGTTCCTCTCGTGTGTAGTCAAGCAATTCGACTTGCGCCTTACCATCGGCAGAATCGAGCCGCACAAAGTCATGCTTTCGGTATTCGGGAAACTTGTCCCAGTTTGTGCCCAGTAGGAACGCCCATTGCCACTTGTCGCCCGGCTGCACTTTCTGGATATACCAATACTGCTTGGGTATCGCCTTGAGTGATTCAGTCAGCCTGCCCCCGCCAGCGCGCTTGACGCCGTTCCCGTTGTAGCGAATCAGCACATCAATTGTGCTCTTGGGTGGCATTTGCTTGAAGATGTTGAGATTAGGTATTCCATTGGGGTCGTGATAGACTATGCCGAATGCCTGCCAGGGCCTCGCGGCTGCCAACAACTCAGGTACCAGTTCTCCATTGTCGGCGTCTCTAAGCTCCACTCTGTCATCCAGGCCCATCCGCATTCTTAGTTCGCCAATCTTGGCCTTGTCGTTGTCAATGAAGTAAGCCCGCCAGTCGAATGAGTGACAAGCAACAGCATCGAGAAACACTAATGGCGAACCTTCGCAGTCAGCCTCGTGGTTGTAGCCACTGCCAGCGTTGCAGTCGATATACAGATAAGATCGCCCGCGCTGCTTGTTGATGATGCACTCTGCGATATTCATGTGCAAACTCACTATGGCCTTCAAGCTCGTTTCCTTGTACGCGGTGAAAGCCCCCTCGCCCTGGTCGGTCCTTACTGCTCCCATATCCCTCCTCGAAACGACTATGATGCAAACTCCAATGCGTCAACTTCGTACTATAGTGCTTATGCAAACTAACTGCCTATCGCTAGCTAGCTAGTAAGCGCCGTCTCTTCCGTCTCCTCACCCACCATCACCCGATACCACCACAACGCCATCGCATACGCGTTGCCCTC
>JAQTTS010000363.1 GCA_028710655.1 Dehalococcoidales bacterium | reverse complement strand
CTTTCTTACCGCCTGTCTTGAGCAATCCGGTAATGATAAAACCGACTATGATAGCCAGGATAACGACTAACCACTCATCTACCAGCTTGAGAGCTACGGCCCCGCCGATTATTACACCGCTGAATATCGCCGCCAGGATACGGCCCACTTTGGTAGAAAAACCGGCCAGCCAGGCCAGCGCTATCAACCCGGCCAGGATAACCCACCATGCCGATTCTGCGTTCCAGCCTTTATTTTCCCACCAGATATTAGCGGTGTTTAACCAGGCCGCTTTTTCGGGGTCTGGCATCAAGATTGTTCTGTTTTGCCCGTAGCCGGTGACGTTATCCCCGACTGCTTTCGCCCGGAAATAATAACGCTGCCCATAATCCAGCCCGGTCACGTTAACGGGGTAAACTCCCACTGTCCCCGCCGCCGCATCAATCACGAAATCGCCTAACTCGTATTCAATGGTTGTGCCAATCTGTAAGGTGATATTGCAGCTTGTGTTATTCGCCATATTGATAATTTCGGCCCCTGTTTTGAAGCTCTCAAAGGTAACGTCACTGGCCGCTATGGTGTCAACTTCGAATACTTGAGCCGATGTGACGGTAAAGCTAACATCGTCACCGTAAACGGTGCCGGATTCTGACCCGGTAGCTTTCGCCCGGCAATGGTAAACCATATCAGGCACCAGGCTATATATCCGTTGCTGGTACTCCCCGATTGCTCTCACTGTTTCCGGGGTTGTCTCGTTGCCGTAGTCGGTATCCGTCCCCCACTCAAAACTTGCGCTCAAGGTCGTATCTTGCCCCATAGACTCCACAAAGCCATTAAGATAAACCGAGGTAGTGACGCCTGGAACCGCCGTTGGCACTCTCGTCTGAACCTGGGCCGTCAAGCCGTATATCTTGAAATTCCGGCCCCCTTGATTCCCGTCTAAACCGTACGTGACCCATGATGCTCCCGAGTCCTTACTATTCCAGCAGTAAATGTCAGCATCGTTGTAGTATTCATTGCCTAGCCATGCCGCTGCATCTGCGCTGGTGGCGGTAGCGGCCAGGGGTTTAATATTGATAAAGTAATAAGTCCCGGCGGTAAGCTCAATTGCTTTTCCCCCGAAGTAAAACCATTCGTCCGTAGCATCGGGGAAATTATCGGTATCGAATGTCCAGTATGTAATGGCAGTTGACCCCGGTTTGTGGGTTGATTGATTGGCTACGCCAAATTGAATAATCCAGCCGTTAGTGCTGGCATCATACGCTCTCCCGTCAAGGCTTAACCCGGACATAATAAAAGATGTATCGGCCTTAAATACTAAGGCCCGCCAGTACCCGTCTGTCACATAGGGAAGATTGGCACCTGCCGTGTATGATTGCATTACCTGTCCAACGGTGCCGGTTTCTTCTGCATAGACGGTGAACACCGGGCAGACAATCATCAAAGCCAGGATAACCGCCAGGACGATTTTTAGCTTGCTCATTTTACAAACCTGCCTTTATATAAGGGGGACGCTGTTTTAGATTCCAGCGCCCCCCTTAAAGTGGTGAAAGTTACAAGGTGCGCTATTCGGTTTTACGGGTCTGGCCGGTTCTTAGCTCTTGCCCCGTTTCAGCATGTAAAGAACGCCGCCGATGATAAGTCCTACGATGGCGAGCACCGGGATTAGCCAGGGCAGGAAATCGACCAGGGAACTCGTAAAAGTATTCGTGATGTTATCGCTGCTCACTGAAGTTTCCATAACCGGGGTAAAGTTAACGATAAACAGCACGATTACCAGGCCGAGGACGAGGAAGATAATTACTCTTTCTAAAATCTTCTCCACTATATCACCCCCTTTCCGATTCTATAATTACATAATTGTACCATTATATGTCAAGTAGCTGTTTCTTGGCGTCAATTTGTCAGGCTCAAAATTTCCGGGTTACTAATATATAGAATATATATTAGTAAAACCCCTGTGGCTCAATCCCCTACCCGATGGTACTATTGACCGGCTGTGATATAATGATAACAGGTTAACGAAAGGGGGTGAAAGATGGCGCACTCTACTCATGTTCGTATCGACCAGGATTTGTTAATCCCTATCAAGATACAATCAGCCCGTGAGGGGAAAAGTATTCAGGCCTGGTTATCTAAGCTTGCACGTGATGAGATTGAACGATGGGAAAACGAGGTCAGGGAACACGCTAAAAAAGAGGCTCTAAAAGATGTTAACACTTAAAGGACCACTTCTATTTGTTATGGAAAGTCGCAACAAGCCTGTGAGTCTAACCACTCGACATAACTACCACTGGTTACTTAACATATCTGGATAACATAACGAAAGGGGTATTAAGCACGATGAAAGATAAAACCAAAGCTAAACTCAAGGAAAGTTGCCGGAACGCCATCTTTATCACGATGGCTTACCTGGTCGCCGTCTACCTGGGCTATCTCCTGGGATGGTTTTAACGATGACGGATTATCATAAACTACCCGATGGCGGTTACGTCTGCGAACACTGTGGCACCAAATACGAGGGTTCTTTTGCCCGGCAAGAGGTTATCCAGTGTTGCCAGCACCTTAAACTTAAACCTCACCAGGCTATCCAGGAAGCCGACCAGACCGCCATTGATTACGAAAGCGACCTTGAGAACCAGGAATATGAGCGCACCCCGGAAAGAGAACCGGCCCGGCCCCGGCGGTTTAAGGATTACGAAAAGGCACAGGCCCGCAACGAGCGCCGGGGTAACATTCAGGATAACCTGGCGAACAATAAAGAGACTGAATTAGAAATAGAGCGCCATTTATGCGAAATTGACAAGCTGGCCGCTAACCTGCCCCACATACCGGCGAAATACTACAAGGGCAGCGCTCCACCTATTAAGAGGCTGGCCGGCGCTTTCCTCTCCCACAATTTTGAGGGTGTCAAGAACGCCGCCAGGGACTATGGCAAGTCAAACAAGCCTCACCCGGAAACGATAAACTTCTGCCCTTACTGTGGCCGCCCTATTCCCCGCTCTCCCGGCGCTGCCCCTGAGCAATTCCACGATACCGGGGGGCCGTTCTGATGTTTGCCATTAAGACCGTTGTCTGCGACTGGTGCGGCACCGAAACCGAGGTATCCCCGGACGGTAACAACCTCATTG
>JAQTTS010000362.1 GCA_028710655.1 Dehalococcoidales bacterium | reverse complement strand
GAGACGCAACTTCCGGGGGTAAGCGTACGTATGACCCCGGATACATTAAACTTGGCTCCCGGTGAAAGCATTGAGGTGCAAGCCCAAGTTGAGGTAAGCCCAACCGCAACTCCGCCCTTTTGGCCACGCTGGATACCACCAGCAGAAGGAGAGCCTTATCCGCCCCCGATGGGCATGGCGATTACGGAACACGCTTATTACCGACTGACCTTTGAAATTTACTACAGCTACGCGGCCGACAGTGATAAAAAATCGGACAAAGAGTCGGTCGGCATCAAACTGAGATTCGAAGAGCCTCCGCCCTTACCATCCGGTATGGTGACGCTGGAAGAAGCGCGGAAAGCCGTAGAATTTCCTGTCGAAATTATGCTCCCCGTTTTCCTGCCAGAGAGTACCGAACCACCGTTTGTAGGTCTAACGCTCACCTCTGACGAGCCATTAGGCGTTACGGTGCATTATGACACGTTCAATGTGATGTTGATTCCAGAGCCCGGCGTCACTGAACCCCCGCACGAAATGGAGGGCGAAAAGACTACCATCCATAAAAAGCCAGGGATCATTGGGACAGGACGCATTGACTGGTGGGCCTACGACCTTCACTACGCCATCATCAGCGACCAGGTGCCCACCAGTGAGCAATTACTTATCGCCGAGTCCATGATGCAGATAGCACCCGGCTCGGGGAGCTGGCTTGAGAGGTAATGGATAATGACAGGTAAAATGAAACTTTATATCGGTCTGCTGGCTTTGGGGGTGGTTGTGATTGGAGGTGGAGTGTGGATGCTGGTACAATCACCGCCTGAAATCGAAATTCCTGAGGGTAGCCCCGTTATTTATGAGCAACGTGACTATGTCATGAGGGGAGAATTTAAATACCTCTACATCTATGAGGATGGTAGCATCATCTACATCGAAGAGAAAGGCTTACGGCCGCCCGGAGGTAATCCTACCAGGACTTGGGAAAAGGGTAAATTATTTACACAACTGCAGCTGGATAGTCTGTTAGCGTACCTGGAGAACAGCGGCTTGGGCGAGATGGATGAATACTATCAGTTCCCGGGAAAACCAAGTGAGAATCCATCTGGTGGCATCAGCATGGGGGATATGAAGTTCACAATAACGGTTAACAGCGATAACCTGAGTAAGACGGTCTCTGCCTTTGGCTATCTTACCCACGACAATGGAGAAACTTATCCGGATATGCCGTTCCCACTTAATGATATATACGGGAGGCTCAGAACTGTTTCCGATATGACTGAAGAAGTGTACCAGGAGGACATATCGCAGTAAAGGAGCGGGATATGAGTAAGAAAGTAATACTGGCCGGAGTAGCTCTATTTGCCCTTGTTATTTCGTCCTTACTATTGACCGGTTGCCCTTGGCAAGCCGCTTCGCTCTATGGAATAAAGGTTGCCGGCGATGGCAACGGCGGCGCTTTTGCGGTTTATGAAAACGAGCTTGGCGGGCTTATCTATGCCCAGAAAATCGGCCCGGATGGAAAGGCTGTTTGGGAAGATAAAGGTGTTCGGCTCGTCGAGAGCGACAGCCAGTTCTATACCTTTCCGTTCATTCAGATCATCAGTGACGGTTCCGGCGGTGCTATAGCCACTATGCCAAGCAGTCCTTCATCATTGGAACCGGAAGATAACTACTATGTCTTCAAGATTGGCTCTCAAGGACAGGCCGATTTCCTTACCAGCGATGCACGAATCGACCAGATAATCAGCGACGGCTCGGGTGGAGTTATATTCGACTATAGCCCGAATGAGGCGACCATATACGTAAATAAGGTAGATTCAAAAGGGGATTTCCCCTGGGGTAATGATGGGGTTGTGTTAAGGTACTCTGGCAATTCCCGCCAGATAGCCAGCGATGGGTTTGGTGGCGCCGTTATTGCTCGTGAAGATCTGCGCTATCCGGAGGATGCGCAGCCAGGCGAGACCTTTTCAAGACATCATATCTATGCTCAGAAAATAGACTATGAAGGGAATCTATCATGGGGAGAGGAAGGAATACTCTTTTATTCCACCTCGGAGGATGTCTTTTCTGAGTCTATGCAAATAACCGACGATGGTTCCGGTGGGGCTATCATCGCATGGCATCAGCAACCTAGGGGCAGGATCGAGAGCGGCTCGGTTAAAGCACTCGGCATGGATATCTTCGTGCAAAGGATAGATACCGATGGCAACGTGCTCTGGCTGGAAGGCGGCCTGCCACTGGAAATAAATAAGGCAGCCACAGAAGCTTTTCCCATTGAACCCAGACTGGTAAGCGATGGCTCTGGTGGAGCTATTGTTATCTGGAGAGATGCTAGAGAAGGTACCGGAGTATATGCTCAGAGGATTAAGGCTGATGGTACGATAAGCTGGCAGGCCGGTGGAGTCAAGGTATCCTCTACCCCGCTTAACCCGTTCCCCATGATAGTCAGTGATGGAGCGGGTGGAGCAATCGTCTCTTACGTCCTTGAGGAAGGACTCTACGTGCAGAGACTAAACGGCAACGGCGAAAGGGTGTGGCCGGAGAACGGCATCCGGGTTATCGATGGCGAATACCAGGGCTGTTCGATAGCGCCCGATGGCCAGGGTGGTGTGATAGTGGGGTGGGGGGTGGGTAAAGGAATGTTCAGTTCGGAGAAGGCATATACTCAGAGGGTCAGTACTGACGGGAAGCTGCTATGGGGTGAGGATGGATTAAGGCTGAACCCATAAGAAGGAGTTAAAAGTGAAAAGGCTAGTATTTATTTTAGCTGCTATTATGCTTATTAGTACGCTGTTTGTCACCGCATGTCAAACAGATGAGACTGAAGAGCACACGTTGATACCGGTTCAAGATTTGGGAATACTACAGGCGGAGAAGGAAGCCCCCGACGATATTATGCCCGCGCCCGGCATGGGGCCTGCTTACCGCGCCAACATTCACCAGCAGGGAGTTGAGAACCCTTGGCCTTCGATAGAGGTCTCCGAGGCTTATCTGGGCGGCGGCGCGGATGAAGCCCATATCTACTACAGAAGTAGTATAGAAACCGCCGCCGTGGAGACCCGGAATAATGTCATTAAGGTGATAATACCGGGCAAAGAGGTAAATAGCCTGACATTATATGCGGATAACGT
>JAQTTS010000361.1 GCA_028710655.1 Dehalococcoidales bacterium | reverse complement strand
CCCGGGAACCGGCCTCGAAGATGAACTGAAGGCACTGAAAGCAAACTACTCCGCCTATGATTTCTTCTTCTTACACGTGAAAGGGACCGACAGCGCCGGTGAAGACGGCGACTTCGAACGCAAGGTCAGGATTATCGAGGAGCTCGATAGGGCCATGCCCGAACTGATAGGCACCGGTCCTGATGTTCTGATAATCACCGGAGACCACTCAACACCGGCCGTACTGAAAGGGCATAGCTGGCACCCGGTACCCCTGCTGCTGCACTCCAGGTGGTGCCGCCCCGATAGTGCAACTGAATTTGGTGAGTCAGCCTGTGCTTGCGGAGGGCTGGGGCGCTTCCCCGCCACCCAAATTATGCCTCTGGCCATGGCCCATGCTCTCAAGCTGACTAAATTTGGCGCTTAGGAGGTAGGACCAGGATTGCGCATCCCGATGATAGCCGGTAATTGGAAGATGAATACCACGGTAAGCGAGGCGGTAGAGCTGGTCAGCAAAATGCGCACCGGCCTCGATAAAATAGCCGGCGTCGAAAAGGTAATCTGCCCACCGTTCGTTTCCTTAGCGGCAGTAAAAGAATTGATCAAAGGAAGCTCGATAAAATTAGGGGCGCAGAACCTGTACTTCGAGGAAAAGGGCGCCTATACCGGCGAGATTTCACCGTTAATGCTGGCCGGACTCTGTGAGTTTGTCATCATCGGCCACTCGGAGCGCAGGCAATATTTTGGCGAGAGCGGAGACATCGTCAACAGAAAGGTCAAAGCAGCGTTGAAGGCTAACCTGAAGCCCATTCTTTGCGTCGGAGAAAAAATGGAGGAAAACGAAGCCGGCAGAACTGATGAGGTAATCGCCGGGCAGCTCAGGTCATCCCTGGCCGGAATCGATCTCCTTGACGCGGTGACGGTAGCCTACGAACCGATCTGGGCTATCGGCACAGGCAGGGCAGCCACCGGCCGACAGGCAAACGACACCATTGCTTTCATCCGCTTTAATATCGCCAGACTGGGGACAAAAGAAGCCGCCGGAAAAATGCGGATTCTCTACGGAGGCAGCGTCACCGCCGACAACGCCACTGAATTTATCAAGCAGTCCGAGATAGACGGCGCCCTGGTCGGTGGGGCCAGCCTGAAAACAGACCAGTTTTTGAGTATCGTGACCCAGACCAGAGCAATCAGCAGCTAATACCGCTTATCCGGCCGATCAGGGGGAGAGCACCACAATACAATGAAGAAGCACCGGCTTTCCCAGCTATTGCCCGCATGTCACAGTACTACTTTATTATTGGCGGGCATGGAATTTCACACTTATTTGATCATAAAGAGGTTTAGAGTATGAGCCATCTGGTAGCCATCGTCGGTCCTACGGCCATAGGGAAAAGCAAACTGGCAATACGACTGGCCCAGACGTTTAACGGCGAAATAATAAGCGCCGACAGCCGTCAGATATATCGCTTTATGGATATCGGTACGGCCAAACCCAGCCCGGAGGAGCTATCCCTTATTCCCCACCACCTGATAAACATCATAAACCCGGATGAAGACTTCAGTCTGGCACAGTACCAGCGGCTGGCTTACCATGCTATTAATGATATTCAAAAAAGGGGGAAACTAGCCGTGTTAGTCGGCGGCAGCGGACAATACGTCTGGTCAATACTGGAGGGTTGGGGAGTGCCCGAGGTACCACCAGACCCGGAGTTCAGGCAAAGCTTGGCGGAAAAAGCCTCCCGAGAGGGCGAAGGCAATCTATATCAAGAGTTGAGGAAGGTTGACCCTGACTCTGCCCGGGATATCGACCCGAATAATGTGCGACGTGTCATCCGGGCACTAGAGGTATATCTGAGCACCAGCATCCCATTTTCCCATCTCAAGAGCAAGCAAAAACCGCCCTTCGAGGCGATGATAATCGGTCTGACCACGGACAGGACAGAACTGTACCACAGCATCGACTCCAGGGTCGACGATATGATAGAGCAGGGGTTAGTAGCCGAAGTGGACAGGCTGCTTAATATGGGCTACGGACTCAAGCTACCGGCTATGTCCAGCATCGGCTACAGGCAAATCGGCGCCTTTCTAAACGGAGGGCTGCCCCTGGCAGCAGCAATACAACAAATCAAGTTTGAGACCCACCGCTTCGTCAGACACCAATACGCCTGGTTTCAACTCAAGGACAGCAGAATCAGCTGGGTTGAAATCGGCAGCAATAATACCGAATCACAAATCACGGAATCATTCGCCCGTTTCACGGCAGGTACAGTAGAAACGAAACTCCTGCTAAGCCCACCCACTTCAAGAAAGGGCACACATATTATATAATGAGTTATCCTCAAAAAAGCAGGGCTGATTCAGGAAAATGGATTTTACGAAACTAGAGGGAGCCGGCAACGATTTCGTACTGGTAGAGGCCAGTGATACCAATCGTGATTGGTCACGAATAGCCATTGCTGTCTGTGACCGACACTTCGGTATCGGCGGCGATGGCCTGCTGCTCCTGTTGCCGTCGGAAGCGGCTGACTTCCGGATGTGCATGTTTAACCCCGATGGCTCCGAGGCGGAAGCCTGCGGTAACGGTCTGAGGTGTCTGGTGAAATACATCATAGCCAGGAAGCTGTTAGCCGGAGATAAAGCACAACAATCCTGTTATATTGAAACAAAAGGCGGCATCAGAAAAGCGATAGTAAACCGACCGGCAGGGAAACCGATCAACATCCAGGTTAGTATGGGTCTGCCTAAATTCAAGGCCGGAGAGATACCAACCGCAATAGGGGAAAGCGACCGGAGTTTAGTTGACATAAAGTTTATGCTGAACTATACTATTACCCTGGATAATCGGAAACTGCCCCTGAACCTCGTCTCGATGGGAAATCCACACGCTGTCTATTTCACCGGGCAACCGGTGGCGGACTTCCCACTAGCCAGAATAGGGCCAGAGGTAGAGCATCACAGAATATTTCCACAGCGGGTAAACTTCGAGGTCGCCCGACTGATCGATCGGCAGCAGATAGAAGCCAGGGTATGGGAGAGGGGAGCCGGTGAGACGCTGGCCTGCGGCACAGGCGCCTGTGCGATAGCCGTGGCCGCCCGGTTAAACGGCCTCACCGATGGCAGTGTGGCGATA
>JAQTTS010000360.1 GCA_028710655.1 Dehalococcoidales bacterium | reverse complement strand
GTTGGGGTTGTTTGAGCTGTTTATGCTGGCAATCTCAGCGGCTGTGGCCTCCATTCCCGAGGGTTTGCCGGCCGTGGTGACCGTAGTCTTGGCGATAGGTATGCGGTCGATGGCGCGCCGTAATGCCATTGTCCGTAAACTGGTGGCCGTAGAGACCCTGGGCTCCGCTACGGTTATTTGTTCGGACAAGACCGGCACGCTGACCTTGAATCAGATGACTGTCCGCAAAATTTATGCTGGTGGCAGGTTTATCGAACTTACCGGCGAGGGTTATGAACCGAAGGGTGAATTTAGACAGGATGGGGAAAAGATCGACCCTGCAGAAGATGACCATCTCATGCTGCTGCTGCGGGCTGGTGCTCTCTGTAATGACGCGTCCCTGACCAGGAACATTGAGAAATACGGAATTTTTGGCGACCCTACCGAAGGGGCTCTGGTGGTAGCGGCTGCCAAAGCTGACCTGAATAAAACCGATTTGGACAAAGCCTATCCGCGGCAAGATGAGCTTCCTTTTGCCAGTGAAAAACAGTACATGGTTACCCTGCATTATATGGCCACGCTGCATTCCGAGGCAGGGCATAAAACGGCTTTCATCAAAGGTTCGGTGGAGAAAATCCTCTCCTACAGTAAAGCTATTATCAAAGGCGGCCGGATGGTGGGTATTACGGAATCCGATTACGCAGCGGTGTCTGAAACCGCCATGAATATGGGTAAGGACGCCCTCAGGGTGATTGCCCTGGCCTACCGTGATTTCCCCGAGAAGTCGGAAAAATTGACGGAGGAGGAGATGCAGGATAACCTGACCTTCATCGGCCTAGCCGGTATGTCAGATCCGCCCCGGCAGGAGGCTAAAGAAGCGGTTGCTTTATGCAAACAGGCCGGCATTAAGGTCAAGATGATAACCGGGGATAATAAGATAACCGCGGAATCGGTGGCGCGCCAGGTTGGTCTTCCTCCGGGAAGAGTGGTAACGGGTGCCGAACTGCAGAAAATGAGTGATGAGGAGCTGGCCAATGAGATCCAAGATATCTCGGTTTTTGCCCGCATCGAACCGCTGCATAAGATGAGGATCGTGAATGCCCTCAAGGCCAACGGTGAGATTGTGGCGATGACCGGGGATGGCGTCAATGATGCTCCGGCACTGAAAGCGGCTGATATCGGGGTTGCTATGGGTGTCGCCGGAACAGATGTCTCCAAGGAAGCCAGCGACATGGTCCTGGCTGACGATAACTTCGCTTCCGTGGTATCGGCGGTTGATGAAGGCAGGGCTATTTTCAACCGGCTGAGAAACGTTCTTTTCTATACCTTGAATACCAATTTGGGTGAGCTCGTTACTCTGATACTGGCCCTGGTGTTTATCGGCCAGTCGCCTTTGCTGGCGGTGCAGATTCTCTGGATCAATCTGGTCACGGATACGGCCGGGGATATTCCTCTCGGTATGGAACCGAAAGTCGGTGATGAGTTGAAGCAACCGCCCCGCCACCCCGGAGTAGGCCTGATTTATCCCGGGCTGTTCGTGCGGACGATGGTGATGGCAGTGCTGATTGGCCTGGGTACCTTCCTGATCTTCCGCTGGGCCGAAGCTAGAATGAGTATCGAGGAGGCCCGGACGCTGGCTTTCTGTACCATCGTGGCTTGCGAATGGTTTATGGCTTTCAGCGCCCGCTCCGATGAACATACGGTATTCAGGCTGGGCGTGTTCCGTAACCGTGCCCTGGTACTGTCTATCGGACTGGCGGTGGCATTGCAGATTGCGGTGGTCTATGCACCTTTCATGCAGGCGGCTTTCGGTACCGTTCCGCTGACTTTGACTGAATGGGGCATCGTGGTTCTGGTTGCCGGAGGGCTATTTGCCATTGAGGAACTGCGCAAAGTCATCTCTCCCAAGCTCTATAGCTTTGGCAAATATAAGCCGCTCAAGAGTAATTGAGCGCTGTAATTCTACAGCTAGAATAATCTATTCCGTGAATTGTTCCCCGGTATTCTCCCCCTAAACGTTTTCTAAACGATTGCCAAATAGCCGGAAAAACAGTAGATATCAGGATAGCGCGGTAGTAAAATGTCTATCAGTGGTATATTCAACTATGGTCGCCGGCAAACCGGCTGTCTGATATCGAAAAGAAGAGGCAAGTGGTGGTTTCATGACGGACACTAATACTACTGTATGCGTTATTGGTCTGGGTTATGTCGGCCTGCCCCTGGCGGAAGCGTTCTCCAAATACTTTTGTGTGATCGGCTTCGATGTTGATGGCAAGAAACTGGCTAAGCTGAAGAAGGACAAACGTTTAGGACGGAATGCCCCATATTGGCAAAACCGGGTTGACAGTGTGGTGATGCGGGTGTATAAAGGTTTCAGATATCGGGAAGGCGCCGGCGCAATCCTGCGTAAAGGAACTTAAGCCATTGGTTCGGTATGATGAAGGTTTCGGGTGTTCGCGATAAGGTATTGGCCGCTGTCTTGATAGCCGCCGTAGCGGGGGCGGCAGGCATGCTGGGTTATACCATCGCTCACCCGCCGAATCCGGAGCGATATACCGAGTTTTACATCTTGGGACCGGAGGGTAAGGCTGCCGATTATCCCCAGGAGTTGGCGGTGGGGGAGGAGGGCCGGGTGATTGTGGGTATTGTCAACCGGGAGCAAGCGGTGCTGAGCTACCGTCTGGAAATAAGGACGGACGGCGTGATTTCCGGTAGGATAGAGGGGGTGCAGCTTGGGCCTGACCAGAAGTGGGAGGAGGAGGTGGCGTTTATTCCGGACAGGATAGGCGACCGGCAGAAAGTAGAGTTCCTGTTGTACCGGCAGGGCGAGGGCGCAGTCTATGAGAGCCTCTATCTCTGGGTGGATGTTGGGGACGTAGCTGCTTAGGAGTGCTTCCTTATTCCCTCTTCTTTTTGATGGAGCCAGCGGTCGGATTCGAACCGACGGCCAGCGGTTTACGAAACCGCTGCTCTACCACTGAGCTACGCTGGCAGTTAAAGCTAAATCTCAACAAGTTGGCGACAACTTGGCGACGGATTTTCTATTTACCCCAGCGGGCAGCACTTCGTCCAACAGCGCCATAGCATCCTCTTGCATCCCGCTTATTATATGGCTATAGACGTCCATTGTAAAGGC
>JAQTTS010000359.1 GCA_028710655.1 Dehalococcoidales bacterium | reverse complement strand
CTTCCATTGGGCCTCGGCCCCTTCGTGCATCTTCTCGACTTTCTGGCCCCCGGGCGTCTGGGCGATGCGGGTCTTGCGGGTCAGGTAATTGATTTCCGGGTTTTCGCGAACGGCTTGTCCGCCTATATTTGCTGGAAGCGGCTGGCGTTCAGACTTCGGCTCCCCGGGGGCCACCCAACCCTGGCGCTCTTCGGGGGTGCTAAACTTGGGTTTATCGTACCCGTATAGGGCGTTGACACTCGGCTCAGTTGTGGGTGATTCCTTATACCTTTCAAGGTACAATTCAATTTGTTTGGCATCTCTAAAACAATCTTTTAGGTTATAAGAAACCCCATTATATTTAAATTTCTCTATCCCCGCGGCGTAATCGGCAGCAATTTCCTCCATGACTTCACGGTTTGATGGCGATTCTATTTCGAGTTGTTCTCGAATAGACCTGATCCACTCAATGTAACTTTTGGTCGTATTTGAATTAAGGTCAACCGCATTGATAATGTTAATTGCTGATTGATGACCTTTGTATCTTCGGTCATGGAAAATTTCATGCCCCGCTACTTGTGTTGGGGTTATACCTTTGACATCGGCATTGATAATTAAAAGTGGCTGTTCCCCATAATCGCGTACTATGGCCCCTGAAGGCCCCATATTTTTGACAGGGATTACAGACAAGCCAAATGCCTTTGCCTCCTGGCGGATAGCATCGAATTCTTGTGAGTTTCCTAATTCTTCGGCGTATTCTGCGTTTGAAAAGGCTCTCCAGCCTTGAGACCCAGGAAGTTCCTGATCGACTCTTCCTCTAAAATCTTCAAACTGCCGTCTGATTGCTTCTCTATCTGGGGATAAATCGCTCTCTGGCCGTCCTTCGACACCAGCCTGATTAGGGGCATTCTTTCCATTTTCAGTCTCCTTTAGGGGTATCTCCCCGGCCTTAAATAGGGTTTCACCTTTCCTTTCACCCCCACCAAAGAGATCCCCTTGTGCTCCAGCATCAGTCGCCTTCTTGAGCAACTGCGCCTTCTCTGATGCCGCAAGGTTGCCTTGGGCCACCTGAGCAAACATCTCTGGATCGGCGGTCATATTGACGATCTGGCCGTCTTCGGCATTGGGCATAGAACGAATTACAAGGGCGGCCTTCTCCCGGTCAATGTCGGGATAGTCGGCCTGGAGTGCATCAAGGCGGGTTTCTAACTTTGAGGCGGTTTTTTCACGGGGGCGAAGGCCAAAGGCAGCCGCGGCGGGGCCGGTTGGCCAACCGGCTTCAAGGTCGTATTCTCCTGGCTTTGCGCCTCGGCCTGCAATTTCTTCAGCCGCGACCTCTCTTTCAGCAATTCTTTCAGCCTCGGTGAGATCGACTTCGGATACTCTTCCTGCTTCGGCTTCTCTGGTAATGTAGTCTTCATAATACCTCGCTTCTTCTTCGAGGATATTCTTATTTAACAACTTTTTATAGCTGCCGTCAACCAAAGTTCTTATTAAATGGGCATCATCCTCAAACCCACCTATATGGGGGTGTTCCTTGTTAATGGTATCGGCCATCACGTCAGGCCCCATTCCGGTTTTTGAGAGAAGTCCGACGAGTTTTCTACGTTCCTCCGGTTCAAAATTTTTCAGTATTTCAGAGTCAGACCTGATTCCGCCGAGTCCACGGATGACAGTCCTCAAATCGCCGCGTTCAGATGCACGGGCAATTCTGCCCTCTTTGCTCATTATCTCTTCTGGCACCCCAACCCGGCCAGCGGTGCCGCGTGTCTGTTGGAATTCTCTGACCCCAGGAGGCAAGCCTCTTCCCTGGGCCTCAGTGACGGGCTCTACATTCGCCGCAAGTCCTTCTTTGGTCGGCTTGAACGCCTGGGTCTCGTATTCCTTGACTAGGGCCTTAGCCTCCTTCAGGGGCATCCCGCCTTCCATCAGCCGGCCCATGAGGTTCAGGGGGTTGAAGTGATGGTCGAAGGCATCCCGGGTAAAATTGGCCGAAGAGAGATGAAGTTCCTCCTGCACCTTGGCCCAGTCCTGGGCTTTCACAGCCTCTTGAAATTTGGAGTAGGTGACCGCGTTGATCTTCGTCTGGCCGACAATATCCTCATGCTCGGTGATTTTCTTCTCGCGAGTCTGGACGGGCGCCAAGGATTCAGGTAGGGCCTGCGTTTCCAGACCGACCTCACCAGCCGTCGCCTGCTGCACGTTCGGGGCAGGGGTAATGGTAGGGGCAGGGGGGTTTTCGGCTTCTTGAGTCAACCAATCCGGTAGAGGTGTCCCTTTCTTGGCATAATGGGTGTTTCCTTCCTGATCCCATGCTTTGTCCAGATAACCCATGTCGGAGAGAATCTGCAAAGATTCATTCGTCTGAGAAATTCGTTTTTTCCCGTCCCGACTTTTAGGGGTAAGATCGGTATTAGTCTTCCAGCCGTCGGCCTTCTCTAAGCGCGCCACAGCCTTTGCAAGAAAAGTGTTGGCCCAATTACTGGTGGCCGATGCGTCCCATGAACCTTGATCGGGAGTGGATTTGCTCTTGATGTATTCTCTGGCAATCTCCAGAGGACTCATCTCTAAAATGTCTTTGGGGAGGGAAGTGGTAGCTTCGACGGGTTTTTTAACCCCCAGGGTCTGGGCAGCCGTCCCGGAGTTGTCCAAGGGCTGATCCGGGGTCTTGGGGGTTTCGGGAACGGGTTTTGCTGCCGCCGGAACGGGTGTTGGAGTTTCTGAAACGGTTTTGGTTACTTCGGGGGTAACATCGACCCCGGCCACCCCGGCACCGATTGGCGGGGCCGCCCTTCTTGGCTCTTCCGGGACAACTTTCGGGACCGCTGATGCCACAGCCTTGGCCGCAAAGGCCTCCGCATCAGCCTGATTGGTGAAATCCATACCGGCGACGGACCAACCTTTCCGCGTCTTCGTCACTTCTAAACCAGTAACCTCCGGAACCGGGGGCGGAACCACAGGGCTGGGGGGTGCCACAACAACCTCTGGTGGGACTTCTGCCGCAGGAGGTGTTGGGGGCAGGGGTCTGAGTGCGGGTTCAATAGGAGCACCAGGAACGGCCTCAGTACCAAGTTCAGGGACAACCCCAGGCCTTGCACCAGGGGGAAGGACGGGCGGGGCTCCAGAGATTTCCTCCTGCC
>JAQTTS010000358.1 GCA_028710655.1 Dehalococcoidales bacterium | reverse complement strand
CGGTCAAGATGCTGCCGCCGGGGAGGGGAGAATAATGCCGGGCGAGTTTTACATTGAAGGCAAAGCGGAAAAAGTAGACCTGACCCAGGTCATCGAGAAAATCACCAGCGAGACCTTCGGGCTGGAGGCGCTGAAAGACCTGCTTGATACCCTCGGACTCAAAGCAGACGATATTGTTAACCAGACGGATAAGCTGGCGGGGCAAATCCCGGCAACCGGTTCGGTAACCCGAGACTGGCAGGCGGCAGAGGCCGAGGTGGTTACCATCGGCGCTCACGATGCGCGTTACAAGCTCCACTCCCTGCTTGTCTCCATCCACAACCTGGTAGGGACAACCATTACCGTAAGGCTGTACATGCTGGTTAACGGCGGTGAGCGCAAGGTCTACGAGCAGTCTTTCGATGTAACATCAGACCCACCGGGTTTGTGGATTGTCAACGGCAGTGTCGGCATTCACGAGGCACTGAGAGTAACGCTGGAAAGCAATAACGCTGCCGACAATGGCCAGGCAGTGCACTATGACTACTTACTGGAGGCAATGTGATGAGCATACTGCTGAAAGGAGTAAGTAAACTCTCCGGACTGGAGATTGATATCGCCAAGGACTGGGCAGCTAACCGTATCAGAAACCTTGGCCAGCCGGTTGATAATGCCGATGCCATGAGAAAACAGGATGTCCTGGAAATGGTAGGTCCCCAGCTGGACTACTTTACCAATCAGTTCTTCTATTGTGCCGACTTCGAGCACTGGCTGCAGACGGTTACCGGCTCGGGGAGTACCACCATATACGGGTATGGCTCGATGGCATTAAGCACCGGCGGTACCCAGAACTCAACCGCCATCCGCGCTCAGTCGGTCAGGACAGGGATCATCGCCGGCATCAACTGGGCTTATCCTTTCTGGGTGCAGTTCCTGTGTAACTTTTCCACCGGGGGAATTGCCGTAACGAAATATGCCTATTTGAAACTGGCACTGGAAACGAGTGCCGCGGACCTGTCCCATAAAGGTGTGGCTATCAGGTTTAACCGTAACGGCCTGGCGTTACAGGGACAAGTACACAATGGCACCAGCCGGCAGACGGTTAACCTGGGTTCGTTACCGTTTTTCAACGGCACTGTTGGCTATAACTGCAGCGTCTTCCGGATTATCTTTGATCCCTCGGCAGGTAGAGTGGATTTTTACGCCGTTAATAACGGTGTCTGGACAAACTTAGGAGCCATCACTACCGGGTTACCAACCGGTATCGACCTGAGTGCACTATCGGTCTCGATATCCGTGAGTAATCCAGGAACTACCGAAGCCCAGGCAGCGGAACTGAACAGCGTACTTCTCTACAAGCCATACAGGTAAAGGTGAAAGAGGTTAGACATGAGATATTCGATAATTTCAACGCAGATGAGCACCGACCAACTGGCAACTGAAGCGGAGAAGGTTGGCGCGAAAAATATCACGAAGACAAAGCTCCTGGGTGGGATTTTCTGTGACCTCGATGAGGCTCAAGCTGGAAAGCTCGCCAGTATACCAGGACTCAAGGTCAAGGCTCTCAAGGAGTACAAGACCGACCAGGTCATGACAGAGATGCCGCCGGTAGAGACCATCTCCGATGTCTTCTACTTACTGCGTTCTTATTTTAACCCGCCTCTTACCGGTACCGGACTAACTGTGGCTGTGCTAGACAGCGGCGTAAGGAAGACGCACCGTTCGTTACTTAACAAAGTGGTATATGAGGCTAATTTCAGCGAATCGCCTTCGGCTGACGACGTTTTTGGGCACGGCACCCAGGTAGCCTTCGTGGTCGCTGGAGGGCTGCATGCTCTCGGGGAAAAAGCCGGTGTCTCACCCGGCGCTGCAATCATAAACATCAAGGTTATCAATGACGAAGGGATTGGCAGTGACGAAAGCATCATCCTGGGCATCGATAAGGTTTGTGACCTGGCCGAGGCAGCCCGGAGGAACGGTCTCTGGCCTACAGATGAGCTTTATCCTAATGTTATCAATCTCAGCCTTGGTGGTGAAGATGACGGCGATTCCGATAATCCAGTACGCGTCGCCTGTCGCCAGGCAAACGAAGTGTACGGTCTGGATGTGATAGCGGCGGCGGGTAATTCCGGTCCCAAGATGACCACCGTGATGCTGCCAGCCTGTGATCCAGAGGTGATTGCCGTGGGGGCTATAGAGACTAACGACGATCTTATCGTCTGGGAGAAATCATCCCGAGGGCCGACCGTACAGGGTGAGACTAAGCCAGACTTTGTTATCTGGGGAACTAACCTGGAGATGGCCAGCCACAAGAATGACGAGGACTATGTTGCCAAGTCCGGGACTAGCTTCGCGGCACCGATGCTCTCTGGTCTTACCGGATTGCTGTGGGAGAGTGGTCGCAGGGCTTACGGGGAGTCCTGGCCGTTTCGCTGGACCGAAGCGAGACAATTCGCCCCTTACTTTTCCACCAAGCCGGTTGATGCTCCGGTGAAAAAGGACAATGCCTACGGATATGGACTGCCGGCCATGGGCACCATGCTGGGACAGGTGGCGCAAACATCGGCTCCGGCTGATGATATGACCTCGGCCATGAACATGCTCATGATGATGACCATGATGGCCGGGATGACAGGAGGCTTTTAGATGGACGGTAATGACTTCATCACATCAATAGTGGCGCTGGGAGGCGTTCCCCTGATACTGGGACTGGTCCAGCTTTTCAAGCCCTTTGTTAAAGATACACGGTATTATCCGCTGATAGCGGTCAGCTTCGGGCTGGTGATTAACCTTATTGCCGGCTGGGCGCTGGGAGCGGGTGTGCCTTCCGACTGGATAACCGCCCTGTTCAACGGCATCATCGCCGGACTGGCGGCCAGCGGGCTTTACTCGACTGGTTCCACCTTGAAAGAAGGCTCAGCAGCGGATAAAGAAAACCCCCTACACGAAGGAGAGCGGCATGAAACTGACTAGAAACCTGGCAATTGGACTCGAAACGGTGGGGTGCTGTATCACCCTGGCAGGTGTCGTCACCGAGTTTATTACCGGGGCTGACTATGGCTATACCATCATCACCGGCGGGGCGCTGGTGTTAACCTTCGGCAGCATGATTTTTGCGAAGTGCATCAAGGGACGCTGGCATGAC
>JAQTTS010000034.1 GCA_028710655.1 Dehalococcoidales bacterium | reverse complement strand
CAGGATTGGAGCAGTAGCGTTGATCGTCATTGAGGTGCTCACTTCGGCCAGTGGAATACCCTCCCAGAGCCTCTCCATATCCTCAAGGGAGTCTATGGCAACACCACACCGGCCAACCTCTCCGGCGGAAAGCGGATGGTCCGAGTCGTATCCCTCCTGGGTAGGCAGGTGAAAGGCGACGCTGAAGCCGGTCTGTCCCTGCTCGTAGAGGTACTTGTAGCGATTGTTTGTCTCTTCCACGGTGGCAAATCCGGCATACTGGCGCATCGTCCAGAGCCTGGTCCGGTATCCGCCGGGCATAATATGCCTGGTATAAGGGTATTCTCCGGGAAGAGCAGTGTCCTCTCGTCTGTCCTTCCCCAAATCATCTGCGATGTATACCCTGTTGACCACAGTACCGTCAACCGTGGTCTTGAACTCCCTTTTTCTCTCCGGCATCTCCCGGTTTGCTTTCTTTTCCCCCATTCTTCCTTCCTGTTCGTCAGTTGGAGTTCAACTTTAGACTATTCCTTCCCCGCGTCGGACACCCATTATCAGCGATCTTTGCGCCGCTTTTCTATCGCCCGGTACAGTGCCTCGACCCCGACGTCATTGACGGCCTGAGCGGTGATGACCTGAGGCACGGCTCCCTTCCGTCCGAGTACCAACGCCGCTTTAAGCTGCTCGGCCAGCCTTTCCGCACCCTCGCGGTCAGCCTTGTTAACGACAATAATATCTGCGATTTCAACTATACCGGCTTTCATTGCCTGTATATCATCACCCGATTCCGGCACCAGAAGAAGCACAACGACATCGGCTATATCTCTAATACCCAGCTCGGTCTGCCCTACTCCTACCGTTTCGATAATGATAATATCCCTACCGGAAGCAGCCAGCAGACTTACCGCCGCCTGTACCCCGCCGGATAAGCCGCCCTGGCTACCCCTGGTCGCCATACTACGGATAAAGACACCCTCATCTAGATAGTGCCTCTGCATTCTTACCCGGTCTCCAAGTACGGCACCACCGCTTACCGGACTGCTCGGGTCGACCAATATAACCCCTACCGATAGCCCCCTACTCCTGATCACAGCAACCAGCCTGTCGATGAGAGTGCTCTTACCCGCACCGGGTGGCCCGGTGATCCCGATACAGTATGACTTACCCAGGCGAGGGCAGAGCATCTCCAGTATTTCGGGTAAGTGAGGACTATCATCTTCAGCCAATGAAATCAGCCGCGCCAGCGACAGCTTATCGCCGGTGAGCATATCATAAACCAGTCTGGCTATCTCAGGAGTCATCAATCAGAACACGCCCCCTTGACACATAGAAAAACCTACCGCTGCCAAGAGTATACTATAATTCAATAATGGCGATAAAGATTGCGTGCCGGTTCCATGTCGTTAGCGGCATATTGCTTCTCCCCGTATAATATGCTCACTGGCATTAAGGCATGATATTCCGCTATACTGGAATCCAGGTATTACTCAAATCCCCGGGAGGGACTCTTGAAGAAGGTCGAGGTAAGACCGGACAACCGGCAGGTTATTATCATCGCAGAAAGGTGCAAGGAGTGCGGCTTCTGCATCGAGTTCTGCCCTAAGCACATTATCGCCAAGTCCGCCGGGATTAACAGCAAGGGGTACCATCCGGTCCAACTAAATGATGAAGCGAAGTGCACCAAGTGCGATATCTGCGGGATGATTTGCCCCGACTTCGCTATCTGTGTTGTGGACATCAAGGACCAGCAAGAAATCAGAGGTCAATCATGACGGAGAGAAAATACCTCGCCGGAGAGTTCTTTATGAGTGGAGATGATGCCTGCGCCGAGGGGGCCATCAGTGCCGGCTGCCGCTTTTTTGCCGGCTATCCTATCACGCCAGCCAGCGAGATCGCGGAAAGGATGTCGGAGCGGCTGCCCGAGGTCGCCGGGACCTATATCCAGATGGAAGATGAGCTGGCGTCACTGGCAGCGGTACTGGGGGCATCGTGGGGCGGCGTCAAGGCAATGACAGCTACCTCCGGGCCCGGTTTTAGTCTGATGATGGAGAACCTTGGCCTGGGGATTATGACAGAGACCCCCTGCGTCATCGTGGACGTACAGCGCGGCAGTCCGTCAACCGGTCTACCGACATTGTCCGGTCAGGGTGATATGATGCAGGCGCGCTGGGGCAGCCACGGCTCATATAGTGTTATCGCCCTATCGCCCGATTCCCCGCAAGAGCTCTATGACCTGACGATAAAGGCATTTAACTTGTCCGAAAAATACCGTCTGCCGGTCCTGGTTATGACCGAAGCCGCTACCGGACACATGTACGAAAAGGTGGTCATCCCACCGATGAATGAGATAGAAGTGGTACACCGGCGCAAGCCTGCCGTCTCCGCCAGGGAATACCTGCCTTTCAAACCGGATGCCGACCTGGTTCCCCCGATGGCAAACGCCGGGGAAGGCTACCGGGTGCATATTACGGGATTGACCCATGATGAGCGTGGATATCCGGCGATGACCGCCGAGGCACAGGACAGGCTGGTGAGACGCCTGGTAGACAAGATCGAAAGGAACAGGGGTGATACCATTGACCTGGAGGAGGATAGGATAGACGGCGCTGAGGTGGTGGTCTGCTCCTACGGCATCTCGGCACGGGTCTCACGCATTGCTGTTGAGCAGGTTAGGCGCGAAGGCATCCGGGTCGGCATGCTGAGGTTGATTACCGTCTGGCCTTTCCCTGAAGACAGGATCAGGGATATTTCAGAACGGATCAGAGCGTTTGTAGTGCCCGAGATTAACTACGGGCAGATATCCCTGGAGGTGGAACGCTGCGCCTGTGGCAGGACAAAGACGGTGCTGGTGCCTCATATGGGTGGTGGGGTACACTCCCCGGGGACAATATTAGAGGCTATCAAGCAGGTGGCAAGATGAGTAAGGCTACCGCAAACGGAGCCGGACACCCTTTGGACCCTTATCTGAGGGCAGAGCGGATGCCCCATATCTGGTGCTCCGGCTGCGGCCTGGGCCTGGTGGTAAACTGCTTCTTGAGGGGGCTGATTAAATCCAGGCTCGCGCTAGACAAGGTCGTCGTAGTTTCGGGAATAGGTTGCGCCGGCAGAGCAGCCGGCTATATCAACCTGGACTCATTCCACACCACTCACGGCCGAGCCATACCATTTGCTACCGGATTGAAGCTGGCCAACCCGGAGTTGAAGGTCGTGGTGATAAGCGGTGACGGCGACCTGACCGCTATCGGGGGGAACCACCTTATCCATGCCGCCCGCCGCAACGTCGATATCACAGTATTATGCATCAACAACTTCATCTACGGGATGACCGGAGGGCAGGTCGGACCGACGACGCCACTGACGGCGCGGACAACCACCTCGGTAGGGGGAAACATAGATCAGCCGTTTAATATCCCTTATCTGGCGGCGGCCAGCGGCGCCGCCTATGTAGCTCGCTGGACAACGGCACAGGTCATCAGACTACAAAAGAGCATTACCGAAGCTTTGCTCAAGAACGGATTCAGCCTCATTGAGATAATTACTCCCTGCCCGACCTATTACGGACGGATGAACAAGCAGAGGACCGGCCTGGAGCAGATGAAATACTACCGCGACAACAGTATTGTTAAGTCCGGAATTGACCCCAAGCATGCCGGTATTGAGTTTAACGGACCGATAATTGTAGGGAGGTTCGTTGACTAGACCCGGATACTGACTGTTTCCTGCTATTTTGGGCCTGGAGACAAAGATGATGGCGCATCGAGCGGAAATAAGGTTATGTGGCTATGGAGGCCAGGGTATTATACTGGCTGGTCATATCATCGGGCAGGCAGCATCCATATTTGAGCATAAATATGCCACCTACATCCGGGACTATGGTCCAGAGGCAAGAGGCGGCACCTGCCGGGCCGACCTGGTTATCTCTGATGAAGAGGTTGTTTATCCCTATATCAGTGCACCTTCCGTTCTGGTGGCGATGTCCCAGCAGGCCTATGATAGATACCATATTGAGAACAACGAGGATGCCCTGGTAATCATCGATGATGACCTGGTCAAACCGGTACCGAACAAACACAGGGTTCTGGCGATACCGGCCAGGCGGATCGCCGAGGAATTGGGCGGGGTGATGGTAGCTAACATCGTAATGCTGGGATTCCTCACCGCCGTAACCGATATTGCTACGGCCGATTCAATGAAGAAGTCCCTCATGGCTTCCGTCCCTAAAGGGACGGAAGATCTGAATATGGAGGCATTTGAGAAAGGCTACGCTTACGGTCTGAATCAAGCAGGCAGGGCCTGATAATTCACCAGTGGTGAATTATCAGGATAGATGCTTTAGCTCAGGGAGGTGGCCGCCTAATTTTCTCTCCCGTATTTCTTCTCTTTCTCTATCTTAATTTTTAGCTTATGCCTGTAAAAAATGGACAAAACCTGTAATTGAGGGGCAGTCGAGTGGTATAATTAGCCTAAAGGGCAAAAGCAGGGTGACAGCCGTGCACGAGGCAATGCTCTACGAGAAGCTGGGGGAGCAGAGGGTAAGGTGCAATACCTGTCAGTGGCGCTGTATTATTAACCCGGGCATGTTCGGCGTCTGCCGTATTTACCAGAACCAAGACGGTACACTGTATAACCTTAATTATGCTAGTGTCTCTTCGTTGGCCGCTGATCCCATTGAAAAGAAACCGTTGTTCCATTTCTTTCCGGGAAGTTTGGCCCTGTCTCTGGGTAGCTGGGGATGTAACTTTCACTGTTTGGACTGCCAGAACTGGGAGATTTCCTGTCTCGAGACCACACGGTCGTGCCGTACCCAACGTCAGGTTCTGCCAGAAGAAGCAGTGGCAATGGCAAAAAGCCACCGCTGTGCCGGTATTGCCTGGACATATAATGAACCGAGCATATGGTTTGAGTATACCCTTGACTCAGCCCGGCTGGCTAAGAAGAACAACCTGTATACCGTCTATGTCACCAACGGCTATCTCACCCCTGAGGCACTGGATACCATCGGCCCTTATCTGGATGTCTGGCGTGTTGATATCAAGGGTTTCTCCGATTCCCTGTATCGTAGCCTGGCCAGGATAAACGACTGGAGGGGTATTCTCAAAGTCGCCCGACGGGCACAAGACAGGTGGCGGATGCACGTTGAGGTAGTGACCAACATTATTCCCACCATGAATGACGACGATAAACAGCTCAGGGGTATCGCTGGCTGGATACGAGAGGAACTGGGTGAGTTGACACCCTGGCACGTGACCCGTTTCTACCCCAACTATAATCTAACTCACCTTCCACCAACACCAATTACCACCCTGGAGCATGCCTGTGATATCGGCAGAGAAACCGGCCTTAAGTTTGTTTATCTTGGTAATGTGCCGGGACACCGGAGCGAAAGTACCTTCTGCTACTCATGTGGTAAACCGGTCGTGGAGAGAGTAGGCTATCAGGCAAAGGTAGTCGGTCTGGCAGGTTCAAGGTGCCGATCCTGCGGGGCAGAGCTTAACTTCAGGACATCCGGGGGAAAGGAGGAATACCGTGGTTAGGCATCCCGTTGTCGCCGGGCAATTCTACCCGGCTCAAGCCTCCCGGCTTAGTAGGATTATTTCCGGGATGGTTGATGAACAAGCGGAGAAAGAAGACGTAATCGGCGTGGTCTCACCACATGCCGGCTATCCGTACTCAGGACCGGTCGCCGCCGCCGCCATTTCCCGAATCAAATTCAAGGACACCTTTGTTATCCTGGGACCCAATCATACCGGTATGGGAAAGGCCCTCAGCATCATGACCGTGGGTAGTTGGGAGACGCCTCTAGGTAGCATTGAGATTGATACTGAACTGGCCAGACAGCTCTTGGCTGCTTCCAGATATCTGGAAGAGGACGATAAAGCGCACCAGTACGAGCACTCCATCGAGGTGCAGATACCGTTCTTACAGTATTTCAGCAAGGACTTCAGGATGGTGCCTGTCGCATTCTCTTATCACAGCCCGGCCGCCTATAAGGATGTCGGCAGAGCAATCGCCCGGGCAGTCAAAAACACGGGGAAAGGGGTGGTAATCATAGCCTCGAGCGATATGACTCACTACGAACCGCAGGATGTGGCCAGGCAGAAGGACGATAAGGCTATTGAGGCGATACTGGATCTGGACGAGGATGAACTCCTGAGACGGGTTGATGAATTCGGTATATCAATGTGTGGCTACGCTCCGACGGTGGCTCTCATTACTGCTGCCAAGGCGCTGGGGGCAACCAGGGCTGAGCTGGTCAGATACCAGACCAGCGGTGATGTCACCGGGGACTATTCCTCCGTAGTCGGCTACGCAGCCATAATAATCAAGGGTATGTCTCCGCTGGCTAAACTGGCCAAGATGGCTGTGGAGACCTATGTCAGAGATGGAGAGATTCTAAAGCCGGAAGAGATTACCGCCGAGATGAAGGAGAGAGCAGGGGTGTTTGTCTCCATCCATAAGCTCGGGAATTTGAGGGGCTGTATCGGCACCTTTGAACCTGATAACGAGAACGTGGCCGAGGAGACCATCGCCAATGCGATAAGCTCTGCAACCAGGGATCCCCGTTTCTCACCGATTAGCCCCGGTGAGCTAAAAGACCTGGATTATAGTGTGGATGTTCTTACTACCCCGGAGCCAGTGGAGAGTAAAGACCATCTTAATCCCAAGGAATATGGAGTTATCGTTGAGTCCGGCCTCAGGAGAGGGCTACTTTTGCCTGACCTGGAAGGAGTTGACAGCGTGGACTACCAGATTAGTATCTGCCGCCAGAAGGCCGGAATACTGCCTGATGAGCCGGTAAAACTCTACCGCTTCGGGGTAAAACGGTATAAATGACCACTATGAGCCAAGGAGACTTATTCTTCAACACCGGTTACCATCCCTCTTTACGAGATGAGGATGAGCGGTCCGGAATGATATTATTATCTGCCGGTTATCGCCGCTCAGGTTAAAGGAGGGTGCTATGGATATGTTTGAGCAGAAATCCAATGAAAAAAAAGACACGGAGGCACCGCTGGCCACCCGGATGAGGCCAACCACCTTCAGCGATTTTGTCGGTCAGGAGCACCTTATTGGTAACGGCCGCGTCTTGCGTAAGGCTATCGAGACGGGTAAGATCCCCTCGATTATCCTGTGGGGGCCACCGGGCAGCGGCAAGACTACCCTGGCCTACATTATCGCCAATTCCACCGAGTCACACTTCAGCCCGATCAGCGCCGTCAATGCCGGAGTAGCCGACCTGCGACGCATCATAGAAGAGGCAAAGGAACGCCACAAGATTCTCCAGAAGCAGACGATACTCTTTATCGATGAGATCCACCGCTTCAATAAGGCCCAGCAGGACGCCATACTGCCCTATGTTGAGGACGGTACTGTTGTCCTGATCGGCGCCACCACAGAGAATCCGTCCTTTGAGGTCATCTCCGCCCTCATATCCCGTTGTCAGGTTCTTACCCTTAATCCACTCACCGATGATGAGATCCACCTGATAATCCTAAGAGCGCTGAAGGACAAGATACGCGGTTTGGGTGCACTGAACATTGAGATGGACAAAGATGCTCTGCACCATCTTATCACTGCCTCCAATAACGATGCCCGGGTAGCGCTTAATGGCCTGGAGATGGCCACCCTGGCAACACCACCCGATGCTGACGGCAAGCACCGCATTTCTCTGGCCACCATCGAGGATGCCATACAGCACCGGGCACTACGCTACGACAAGGATGGCGAACTCCACTATAACACCATATCCGCCCTGCACAAGTCGATGCGTGGCTCGGACCCGGATGCCACATTATACTGGCTGGCACGCATGCTGGATGCGGGAGAAGACCCCCTCTACATTGCCCGCCGCCTAATCCGCTTCGCCTCGGAGGATGTCGGGATGGCCGATCCCCAGGCGCTGGTGGTCGCTATAGCAGCCCAGCAGGCGGTTCATTTCCTCGGTATGCCTGAGGGTAACCTTGCCCTGGCCGAGGCCGCTGTCTATCTGGCTACCGCTGCCAAGAGCAACTCCTTATATCAGGCATATTCTAGGGTTCAGGAAGAGATCAAACAGAGCTCTAATGAGCCGGTGCCATTGCACCTGCGCAATCCGGTGACGCCTCTGATGAAAGAGGCGGGCTACGGTAAAGGGTATAAATATGCCCATGACTACCCCGGCCACTTCGTCATGCAACAGAACCTGCCTGATTCTCTTCAGGGCAAACACTACTACACACCGAGCGACCAGGGGTACGAAAAGAAGATAATCGACCGTCTCAAATCATGGTGGCGTGACCTGGGAAAGCCGCCCGAGAATAAGGAAACCGGGGATTACTGAACCTGACTAACGCTGTCTTGATGATTGCCTGTACCCATCAAAAGAGCCTCAGGTTCTGTTATCCCGGACAGTTTTGTCCAAATTGTTTAGGAAATATTTAGAAAGCGTGGGAAATATTTAGTTTTTGTTTAGACCTTTTGCAGTACTATAGCAGATAATAAAGCGTCCAGCGGGTTTGAGTTTTTCATAGCTCAAGTAAGAGTCTAGGAGAAAGGTAAGTAGTGATTACCACTGTTGTTACAGCAGCAACGATAACGACTATTACTACAGTTACTACCACTACGGTTACTACTGTCGCTACAGTACTTGCTATGGGGCTCGGGGCCGCGGTAGGCATAGTGGCTATTGTTGGTTTTGGTATTCTCCTAGGTGCAAAAGAGCTGGCTGGTGCGGTACGGACTCGCTCCGGTGCTTCATTGCGAATGGCCAGGTTCCTCGGCGTTGGTATCTGGCCCCTGGCAATAGCCTTCGGTGTTTTTGTCGCCACCAGAGTTGTTGAGATAGTAGCTTAGAGAAATGGAATAACCAGAAACAGCATCACATTGGTGAGACCATGAGCCAGGGTCACTCCGAGGAGTGACCCTGTTCTTTTTACTACCCAGGCGAAAAACATCGCTACGGCAAAGACGAAGAGCACATCAATCCAGGATTGAAAACCCATGTGCATGACACCGAATAGTACGCTGACGTAGATTATTCCCCACCAGCCACCGATTGACTCCGCAGCAGTACGCTGTAGTACCCCGCGAAAGATGAATTCTTCGACAAAGCCGGTAGTTGCCGCGAGCACCAGGGCAATTGGCAGCACTACAGCCCAACCAAGCTGGCTAACCATTGGCTCGGGCTTCAGGATAAGATACTCCAGCCAGCCGAGAAGAAACCCGCTTGATGCTATCCCCAGCTGCAGGGGAACCGACCGGAGTGGTCCGATGGTAAGGCCAACCTCATTCCTTTTGTAACCCATGAGGCGCATCACCATGAACCCCCCGACCAGCGGCGGAGCATAGATAATAGGAAACCGCAGAAGCGGGGTCACCTGTATCAGGGACAGAATCAGGCTTAAGTCTATTATCCGTAGCAGAGGCAGCACGGTCAATGACAGGGCAAGCTGCTGGCGATGCCGATCGCTGCTCCTCGCGGCACGCACGATTAACATCGCCATTATTACGGTATGCCCGACCACCCCCCACAAGGGATGAAGGAACATGGTAACTATCTCGGCGCAAGTAATTGCCGCCAGATAGACTACCGCTTCCTTCAATATGCTCTTTGGTTGCTCCGCTACAGCTTCCACATTCATCGAGACGCTACCGGTTAGCGCAGTCTTTCTATGGCAAGCTCAGCAGCCCGCTTCCCAGAGAGAAGCATACCACCGAAGATAGGGCCCATTCTGGGAGTGCCACAGACAGCATTGGCCGACATGCCCGCCACAATCAAACCGGGGTAGACCTCTTTGGTATTCTCCATTATCTTCTTTTCTGCTACCTCAGCCCACATCGGCTTCTCCCCCATTACCCCACCCCCATCCGTATTTAGTCTACCGCCGAGTTTTTTAACCACGATGTGGCAGATTTCACTGGCATGTCCGGTAGCATCGATCACCAGCTTTGACCGTATTGACAGAGGGTCAACATGCAGTCCGGCCAGCCCAACCGCACTCCAGTTCAGTACCAGACCGCTGACCCTGTTGTTTTCCCGGATCATAACGTCCTCAATGCTAATCAGATTGAATATCTTGGCTCCCGCCTGGACTGCTTTCAGGCAGATGGCTGAGGATGCCTCTATCGAATCAGCGGTATAGTAGCCCTTTTCCCATTCTCTAGTTCCAATACCGAATTCATCCAGTATCCCCTTGGCCTCCTCCTGTACTACGATAGTATTGAACATCATCCCCCCGCCAGGCATACCACCACCGGGCCGCAGGCTTCTTTCGAAAATAACCGTTTGCACCCCGGCCTTTGCCAGATAGTAGGCAGCGGTCATACCGGCCGGCCCGGCGCCACCAATGGCAACTTCGACATCCATTGCCTGCTGGAATTCTTCCATGAAGTTTTTAACTATCATCCTCGATATGGTCACATCATCAAGCTGCATCCGGTCCTCCTTCCGGGTAAGATTCTATCACTTCCGTTTCTTTACTCTGCTCTCCAGAGAACACCGTGGTGCCGAGGTACCCAGATACCTCTCCATCAGCTCCATGGCACACAACTCCCCACACATACTACAGGCTGCCCCAGCCGAGGTATGTTTCCCGTGAACCAGTCGAGACCTCTCCGGGTATAGAGAAAGCCTGGCTTGCTCTTCCCAATCCAGCTTCTTACGCGCTACTGACATTTGCCTGTCCCACTCTCTGGCCCCCTTTACTCCTTTGACAATATCACCGGCGTGAGCTGCAATACGCGATGCGATTACTCCTTGTCTCACGTCATCTGGTTCTGGTATGGAGAGGTGCTCGGCAGGGGTGACGTAGCACAGGAAATCAGTGCCCGCCGCAGCAGCAATGGCACCGCCAATCGCCCCCGTGATATGATCGTAGCCAGCCGCTACATCGGTCACCAGTGGCCCCAGTACGTAGAAAGGAGCTCCCTGGCAGACGGACTTCTCCAGACGGACATTAGCCTCAATCTGGTCTAAGGGCAGGTGGCCGGGTCCCTCAACCATTGCCTGGACACCGGCTTGACGTGCCCGCTGTACCAATTCTCCAATAACAAGCAACTCCTCAATCTGGGCCCGGTCAGTAGCATCAGCCAGGCTACCGGGACGCATTCCATCACCGAGGCTGAGCGTCACATCAAACTCTCTCGCCATCTCAAGCAGGCGGTCATAGTACTCGTAGAGGGGATTCTCCCGCTCGTTGTACAGCATCCAGCCGATGAGAAGAGCCCCACCACGGGATACGACATCGGTCACCCTCCCCTGCTCTTTGAGCCTGGTAAGGGCAGACAGGGTTAAGCCGCAGTGTACCGTGATAAAGTCAACGCCGTCAAGGATATGTTCCCCAATCGCGGTGAATAGCTCGTCAACATCCATGCCAACTATCGCTTCTTGTCTGGCTGACGCCGTAATGGCGGCTTGATATATCGGCACGGTACCTATCGGTACCGAACTTGATTTGATGACAGCTTTCCGAACGGCTGAGATATCGCCCCCGGTTGATAGATCCATCACGGTATCGGCGCCGGCATCAATAGCCACCCGCAGCTTTTCCAGCTCGGTTTCAATATCACAGAAGTCAGAAGAGGTACCGTTATTGGCATTGACCTTGGTTTTAAGCCCCTCACCAATACCACAGGGAACCAGATTCGGGTGTTTGATATTGGCCGGAATTACTATTCTTCCTTGAGCTACACCCTGACTGACGAACTCCGCCGCCACTCCTTCCCGCTGAGCGACCAGCTCCATCTGAGGTGATATCACCCCTCCTTTTGCCATCTCCAGTTGCGTCATTTACGCCTCCACAAATAAAGAAGACCAAGGGTACTGGCATTTGCTGATATACCCCCCTGGTCTTTTTTACCACTTCCCTACGCTTGCATTATCAAGCTCAGGTTCCAAGAGTCGGCTTAAAAAGCCTCTCAGCCTTGAGGCACCCCTAGCGGTCTAGCCTTATTAAATTCTATAACCCTAATTCAAAAATAACACAGGACTGTCAAAAATGCAAAGCTCCTATGTTCTGCTGCAACGCTGGCAGTGGTATAATCCTTAAGGTTAGTGAAATCGGGAATATCGCTAATGACCATTATGGAGATTCTGGAATCCGGGGCAGGAAGATTAGGGCTCAAGCTTAGCGCAAAACAACTCGAGCAGTTTCATACCTACTGGGAGGAACTGGTAGAGTGGAACCGGCGTGTAAACCTCACTGGCATAACCGGTTATCATGAAGTGCAAACCAAACACTTCCTTGACTCTCTCACGGTATGCCTGGCCTGGCCGACGTCAAGGGCTAATGCTACCATACGCATTATTGATGTCGGCACCGGCAGCGGAATACCGGGGGTACCTCTTAAGATCGTGTTCCCCGAGGTATATCTGGTGCTGCTTGAGGCTACTGAGAAAAAGGCGGCCTTTCTACGTCATATCAGTAACAGGCTGATGCTGACCGATGTTGAAGTGGTAGCCGGCCGGGCGGAAGATGCTGCCCATCAAAGACAATACCGGGATATTTTCGACATTGTGGTCTCCCGCGCCGTAGCCCCCCTGGTGACCCTTGCTGAGCTAGCCCTACCCTTCTGTAAAATTGGCGGCAGATTTATTGCCCAGAAGAAAGGGGACCTTGCCCCGGAGATAAGCCGGGCGGAACG
>JAQTTS010000357.1 GCA_028710655.1 Dehalococcoidales bacterium | reverse complement strand
TGTGGGGTGATTTTATCGATCTGTTCAAAGTCCTGCCAGTAGAGGGCTCCCCAGGATGCGCTTTCGCTGGTTCCGGTCACTGTGACGTTGCCCATGGCCGGGGCAATATCTGTTCCATCCCACGACACTTTGAAATAGCCGGTTCCCGCTCCTGGGGTGGTGGAGCCGTCGGAGTAAGGGTCCACCGGCTTGTCACCTACGGTGACCTGTGCCAGGGCGGTTTCGGACAGCAGATCGGTGCCCTGCAGCAGCAGTGCGTAACATGCTTCCGTGGTGGCCTTGGTTGATTTCCAGTCATGCGTTTGTTTCTGTTTCAGCAGCCATATTTTCATCTGTTCTACCGCAGTGTAGTCACCTGTCACCTCCGCAAAGGCCTCGATAAGCAGCGCCTGCCGTTCGATGGGCGCCTCGTACCAGTAGTATCCTGCGTTGGTCCGCCAGTACATACCCAGTTCCTCATTCGCTAAACTCCGCTCTTTAAGCGACTTCATGATGAGCAGCGCAGTGGAGCGCTGGTCCAGCCGGTTCAACGCCATTGCCAGATACCCCTGCATCATCAGATCCTGCTTCGTCCAGTATTTCATTCCCTGCTTCTTCACCCATTCAAAAGCCTCGCGCGTGATGTTGTTTGGAGGGTAAGTCGTAAGGTAGAAACTACGGGTGTAAAGGTACATTATGGTGAGGTGGCTCAGGTGGTCATTGTCCAGCTCTGTGGGTTTATCCTTGTACAGCTTCTTCAGGTTGGCATAATACTCGTCCATCCGCTGGTCGAGGTATCGGACAGCATTGGTGGTCATGAGGTCCAGTCCGGGCCATATACCCGTCTTAACCACCCCCATCTTGGTGAGTCTGCCAATGCCGGTTGCAATATGCTGGGTGATATACCAACTGTCAGGTCCTCCTTTGAACCAGGGCCATCCTCCGTTGGGGCTCTGCTGTTCCTGCAGCTTGTGGAGGGTGACGCCCATCTCGTTCGACATGCGGTTCAGGTCAAATAACAGCGCCACCCGTTGTTTCCTTTCACTCTCTGAAGCGGCCTGCAGTAACCAGGGAGTCTCCTCCAGCATTAATGCCTTGAGTTCCTGGTTCTTCTCAAGGTTCGATCGTAGAGCATCAGGCGAGAGGCTCTTCCAACTGTCGAAAACCTGTTTGATCTTCGGGCTTGACTGTGCGATGTAAGTAGCCAGGCTGTTGGCATAGAAGCGGCTGAAGAGCTGTTCAGAACATTCGTAGGGGAATTCCATCAGGTAGGGGAGAGCCTGCACGGCATACCATGCCGGGTGAGAGGTATATTCGAGGGTGAGCCGGTGATGAGTCAGGGTGGTCGAACTTCCCGATTTCAGGAGCTTCTCCATCCTGAAACTTTTCGTTTGTTTCCCGGTCAGGGGAAGGGGGAGGGTTTCAGTCACCAGCATCCGGTTGGTGAGTACCGGGATGGTCATCTCTTCGCCGTCGGAAAAAGTCGCCGAGGAGGCGGTAACCCGGTAGGTAATGGCACCCGCTTTTTCGGGGATCTGCAGCTCCCATGAGGCTACACCGCTCTGTCCCGGATCCACAGACAGGGACTGGTGCGGCTGCAGGTTATGGCAAACATTGTCAAATGGTTCACCCGTAAGGCCGTTGAATAGTTTTAAAACGACATGGCATGACTGTACCGTATCCGACAGGTTGGTGACTTTGGCAGTGAAGATGATCCTGTCCCCTTCGCGGAAGAACCTGGGTGGATTGGGTATAACCATCAGCTCTTTCTGGGTCACGAGGTTCTTTTCCAGTATACCGGTCTTCAGGTCGGGGGTATGAGCCAGGCAGAGGAGCTTCCAGGAGGTGAGAGCTTCCGGCACGCGGTAGCTGAATACCACATTCCCCTCTTCGTCAGTCTTCAGTTGGGGGTAGAAAAAAGCGGTCTCGTCGAAGCGTGTACGCGGGACTACAGCAGGCGCTTCTGCCCCGGGGGTGCTCCCTTCATCCAGGCTGTCGGCAATGGGTGCTTCCTCCACGGCTGCTTCCTCCAGGTATTCCTCTGCCTCCGGTTCCGACGTCGGTGCATACAATTTCCCAGGTACCTTTAAGGCCGCATCGTACATGACGAGACCTTCCCCCTCGGCACCCCCCTCCATGAAGTACCGGCGGGAGCCGACATAGCCGTAACCCGGTAAGTAGCCGAACCAGTTGAGCCGGTCGAACAAGAGCCTGCTTACCTGATAGTTGTATGTCGGCCATTGGCCGTAGTTGCTGCCATGGGCTACATCGAAGCTGTAGTCGCTCCACCGGAGGAGCGAATTGTGGGATGACCAGGGGTTCAGGCGCCAGTTGTTGACCGCAAACACATCGAGGGAGGCGTCGTACATGCCGGTGAGCAGCTCGGCCATCACCCTTTCCCCTTTATTCCCGGTGATGGTGACTCGGTACTCTTCTGTCTCTCCCGGCTGCAGTTGATCACGGAAAGTGGCGAACCGGATATCGAGCTGTTTGTTACTGTAGGGAACATTTATATCAACGGTTTGGTTGAAACTGCGGTTCTGCCATACCCCGGCGAAGTGTACACTGAAGCCGCCCCGAAAATGTTCCTGTACAGGGATGGTGATAGGCTGTTGCTGCCCTTTCAGGTCGATCCATCGCTCTTCCAGCACTTTTCCTTCAAGTTCAAGGGTATAGCGCAGAACGGTTTTCATGGAGGAGCCGGCAAGAAGGGTGATTACCTGGCCCGGTTCAGCAGTGGATTCCTTTTGCCTTACATGGAAGAAGGCAGGCACCGGCAGGGTTTTCTCCCTGTTGTCGAAGAGGAGGAACCTGGTCTCACGTGTGACTTTTTCCCCTGAAGGATCTGCAGCTTCGAACACCACGCAATACTTACCGCTTTTCGCTTTCCGCAGTACCGAGAGGTCGAGGGTACTTGCTTCCGTTGTGGTGAAGCTGCCACCGGTCACGCGTGTATGGGGAGCTTCCTGTATATCCTCGTCACGCCAGGGATCCAGTGGGAAGAGTTTCCGGAAGGGGGCCTCCTCCAGGATCCATGTGTCGGGCATATTCCAGAGACGTTCCCTGTATAGCTTCGCCGGTGGCTCCAGACGGTAAAGAGTCCAGGTGCCCGTTACCACCTGTGGTACCCCGTTGAGGTTAGTGGCTGCCAC
>JAQTTS010000356.1 GCA_028710655.1 Dehalococcoidales bacterium | reverse complement strand
CCTCTCCATCGACCACATCGGCAACCTGACCAACGCCTCGATCATCACCTACGCCATCATGAGATACCAGCTACTTAACATAAGGTTTGTCGCCAAAAGGACACTGGGGTATACTCTAGCAGCCGCCTGCCTCGGCGGAATATACGTCGGTGCGATATTAGTGTGGCATAGTATCCTGCCGACTCAAACGACCTATAACATTGCCTTGCGTACCACGGCACTGGTCCTCCTGCTGGCTCTGATAGCACGACCGCTGATGCGCAGAATCGAAAACAGTCTGGACCATTTGTTTCACCGGAAAAATTACGAGCCACGACGCGCCCTCCTCAACTTCAGCAAGAGAATGAGCAGCGTCATTAACCTGGACGAACTTGCCGAGGAAATGCTAAGCACGATAACCAAAGCACTGCATCTGAAACAGGCGAAACTGATGATACAAGACCTCGGCAGCGGCGATTTCACGACACAGTTTACCTATCCCAAGACGGAGGGAGAATCGGACGACGAAATCAGTTTTAAAGTGGATAACCCCGTCGTTACCTGGCTGCATAAAGAGAATGAGCCGCTTAATCTGGAGCCAATCGACAATATACCCAAGTTTAAGGGCCTATGGGAAGCAGAAAAACAGCAGATATCAGCGTCAAATCTGGGAATGCTGTGTCCCATTAAGACCCAGGGCCGACTGGTCGGCATACTGGCCCTGGGCAAAAAGCGATCCGGCTCCATCTACTCTCATGAAGACCTGGAACTGGCAATGAACATGGCCAGCCAGGCCGGTGCTATCATCAATAATGCCCAGCTTTATTCCCGGGCTATGGTGATGGCCAATACTGACGGGCTGACCGAGCTATACAATCACCGCCAGTTTCACGAACGTGTCGACCAGGAAATTGCCCGCGGGTCGCGTTTCGGGACCACCTTCTCCCTGATAATGCTGGACGTGGATCTCTTCAAGGCCTATAACGACATCCACGGGCACCTGGCCGGTGATGAAATCCTGCGCAGAATTGCGCTGTCCATCAGGACATCTATTCGAAGTCTGGACACCGCTTTCCGCTACGGAGGCGAAGAGTTTGCCATCATCTTACCCGAGGCTCAGCTTGCCGACGCCTACAAAGTAGCAGAAAGAATTCGCAAGACGATAGCCTCGAAAACGAGTTCCCGGGCCACTCCGATAACGAGCAGCCTCGGCGTCGCCAGCTGGCCGGTTGACGGCGTAACCAAAACGGAAATCATCGCTCGCGCCGATGCGGCGCTGTACCGGGCCAAGCAAACAGGCAGAAACCGCACCTGCCTTTCTTCAGAGGTGACTAAGACAGAAACGTTTCCGGCTGGTGCGGAGCGTGAGACGCAATCAAGAGCCTTGAGCATAATATACGCTCTGGCAGCTACCGTCGATGCCAAGGACCACTACACCTACGGACACTCAAAAAAGGTGAGCGACTATGCAGTAGCCCTGGCAGAAGCGTTGGGACTATCTAAAGACGTGGTCGACACTATCCGTGCTGCCGGGCTGTTGCACGATGTGGGCAAAATTGCCGTCCCGGACTCCACGCTAAATAAGAGCGGTCCTTTGAATGATGAGGAATGGGAACTAATTCAGGCGCATCCTAAGCTCGGCATCGAGATACTGAGACACGTCATCGACCTGGTCAACTGCATTCCCATCATCCTGCATCATCACGAACGCTATGACGGCTCCGGCTACCCCAACGGTCTAAAGGGAGACAGCATTCCCCTGGAATCCCGCATCCTGGCAATTGCCGACGCTTTCGACGCCATTACCTCGCCGAGGCCGTACCGCAAGCAGCTATCAGTACCGGAAGCGCTCAGTGAACTGAAGCGCTGCGCCGGGACCCAGTTCGACGCCAAGCTGGTAGACGTTTTCTGCAAGGTGATAGAGTCAACTCCGTCAACAAGACTGGAGATAGGATGATCCGCAAGCCGTCGGACAAAGATAAGCACTAGATACCAATAGGGGATTTACCGGAAGGAAAATATGTAGTAGAGTATCCTACGATACGATTGAAAATAGAGAAGGGAAAGCTGCGGAGATACCGATATGATAGAAGAGCAAGTAACCAAACTGCTTAAACTAACCGTAGACAAGAAAGCCTCCGACCTGCACCTCAGGGTGCCGAGTCCCCCCGTACTTCGTATCGACGGGGCACTGGTACCCCAGGCAGACCTGCCACCTGTCACTGTCGAAGATGTGGAAAAGGCGTTTGAACACATCACCACCCCGGAGCAGAGAAATACCTTCCTTAGTGAGCTGGAACTGGACTTTGCCTATAGTATTCCGGGGTTGGCCCGGTTCCGCGTCAGCGTTATGAAACAGAGGAATACGATAAGTATTGCCTTTCGCGTAGTACCGTTTAGGGTCCTGACTATTGATGAACTGGGGCTGCCCCAGATCTGCAAAGAACTCATTCTCAAGCCGAGGGGACTCATTCTGGTAACCGGGCCCACCGGCAGCGGCAAGTCGACAACCATGGCCGCGATGGTCAATCACCTCAACGAGAATGAAAGTCGGAATGTCATTACGATCGAAGACCCGATTGAGTACCTGCACAGCAATAAAAAATGCCTGATTGCCCAAAGAGACCTCGGCGATGATACCAAGTCTTTCCACATCGCTCTGGTACATGCGCTGCGTCATGACCCGGACGTTATTGTTGTCGGCGAGATGCGTGACCTGGAGACTATTTCTACCGCCATCAGAGCTGCCGAGACCGGACATCTGGTACTGGGTACTTTGCACACTACCGATGCCCCTCAGACCGTCGACCGTATAATCGACATCTTTCCACACGGGCAGCAACAACAGATAAGGCTACAATTATCACAGGTAATGGAGGCAATACTATCACAAACCCTGTTGCCCCGCATCGGAGGAGGACGGGTAGGCGCTTTTGAAATTATGATTGCCACACCCGCCGTGAGAAACCTCATCCGGGAGCAGAAGACCTTTGAACTACACAGCATTATGCAACTCAACAGCAAGGATGGTATGCAGACCCTGGATAGTGCCCTGGCCAGCCTACTGAGAGCAGGCATCATTACCAAAGAAGAAGCATTGATGAAGAGCAGCAGCCCGGAAAGATTGAACAAATTGCTCCAGCTTCCTCACCGGAG
>JAQTTS010000355.1 GCA_028710655.1 Dehalococcoidales bacterium | reverse complement strand
CGCATCAGCGCCGCTGTCCTCGGGCTGATTGCCTGTTCATAATCGGCAACATAGGTACAGTTGGTGGTGCCCACCTCAACCAGCCTGGCCCCGCTCTGGCGCATCACGTCGGGAATGCGGAAGCCGCCGCCGATCTGTACTGCCTGGCCACGGGAAACGAGTACCTCTTTCCTCTTGGTCAGTGCGCTGAGAGTGAGTAGCACCGCTGAGGTATTATTGTTTACCGCCAGCGCTGCCTCGGCTCCGGTGAGTTGGCACAGCGACTGCTCGATGTGGCTGTTGCGTGACCCTCGCCGGCCGCTGTCCAGGTCGAACTCCAGATTAGAGTAGGTGCCGGCGACTGTGCTCATCGCGGCGGCGGCCTCCTCACTCAAAGGAGCACGGCCCAGGTTGGTGTGAAGTATGATGCCGGTGGCGTTGACTACCGGGCGTAGCCCCGGCTTTATCAGGGCGTAGCCCCGGGCGACAATAGCTGCTACTATATCGTTAAAAGAAGGGCAGGGGCGGCCGGCAGCGATATCCAGCCGGGCTTGCTCGAGGTGGTTGCGTATCAACTCCACAAAGGACTTGTGGCAAAGCTCCTCCCCAAGCTGCCTTAGGCGCTCGTCGGAGGTTAGCTTGTCCACTCCGGGCAGTTGACGAAATTCCTTGTCCATCATTCTCCGCTCTATTCTAATACATATCGCCCTCTTTTCAAAGGCGTTTTAGATGCTTTTGGTGCTAGTAGTTGACAAGACCTTTTTGTTAAGGTATATTGACGAGTATTGTGATAATAAAATTCAGAACAGGCCGGCTAGCGCTGTGAAACTCTCGACCAAGGGGCGTTATGCGGTGCGTGCCATGCTTGATCTGGCTGCCCAATCGGGAGACGGTCCGACCCTGATCAAGGACATCTCGGCGAGACAGCAGATATCGTGCCTGTATCTGGAGCAGCTCTTTACCCGGCTTAAGACGGCCGGTCTGGTGAGGAGCGTTCGCGGGCCTCGAGGCGGGTTCGTACTGGCCAGGCCGCCACGGGAGATAAGATTTATTGATATTGTGCGGGTGATGGAGGGGTCGATGGCGCCGGTAGAGTGTGTTGATAATGCAATGCTCTGCTCGCGTGCTGATTACTGCGTGACCCGACGGGTGTGGGCCGAGGTGAAAAAAGCGGTAGACGGCGTACTCTCTGGTATCACTCTGGAGGATCTGGTCGAGCGGCAGGGGCGGAACGGGGGTTGAGAATCTAAAACAAAAGGTGTAGGCTGTACCCATAAGGAGTTGAGAAGGGTGAAAAAGGGGTTGTTGGGAATAGCGTTGCCCTGTCTGGCGGCGGTGCTAGTGGTACCGCTGGCAGCGGCGGCCTTTCTCGCCAAGCCGGCTTATGGCTGATGTGGTGATGATGGGCCGTCGGTGACGACCAAGTATATCACTGTCGATATCAGCCCGGAGGGCGGCGGCACCGTTGAGATAGACGGGGATGCTCCGCCGGAATACCCTTATGATTTTCCAGTCGAGAGTGGCACCACCGTCAAGATAGAGGCGGTTCCGGAAGACGGCTACCGCTTTGTCAACTGGAGCGGGGAAAACCTGGCCGTCAATGACAACCCCGATTTTGAGCCGGTGATCCGGGATATGGATATCACCGCCCACTTTGCTCCCGATTCCTTTGAGTTCGTTTCTCCGGACGGGATGCTCAGAATTACTATTCCTTACGGAGTTACCGCTCTGGACGGAGATGGCAACCCGCTTACCGAGGTCGATTTTGCCGCTATTAAGCGTGCACCTGACCCGCCCGAAGACTATAGTGTTATCGGGTTGCCCTATCAACTGAAACCGGAAGGGACCACCTTTGACCGGCCGGTAATGTTGACCTGGCGATATGATACTGACGATATCCCGGAAGGGATAGCTGAGGAAGAACTGATAATCACCCGTTGTGATAACTTCGACGACGGTTTGCCGGAGATGGATTTTGAGGTTGATGCCGCGAACGATACCATTAGTGCTTATATTGAGCACTTCTCTTGCTTTACCGTGCTTGCTTTGGTCGATTCGTCCTCGGATAATCCGGCAACTCCTTCGTTACCCGTTTCCCCGGCAGCGCCGGTTGCTTTTACCTCAAGCGCACTGAGCGTTTCACCTCCTGAGGTCAGTCCCGGTGCAGCAGTGACCATCAGCGCTTTGCTGACAAATCCTGGGGAGGCAGGCGGCAGCGATACCGTAACCCTCAAGATAAACGGTGTCGTGGCGGAAACGAGGGAAGTCAGTCTTGCCGGTGGGGCCTTTCAAATGGTGACCTTTACCACCGCTCAGAGTGCTGCAGGCACCTACGAAGTAGAGGTCAACAGCCTGGGTCCTTTGTTCTTTACCGTCAAGGAAGGAGATTCACTGGCTAACGCTGCGTTTTCATCTTCACCAACCGGATCGGAAAGATGGCCTATCATTGTTGTTATCACCGCTGTTTCCGCCGCTATCTCCATCCCGCTGGGGATGAGGTGGTGGCGTCGAAGGAGTGACCTCGGCTCACTCGGCGACTATATCTCGATGAGATAGGTGCGGTGCCGGTCGGGTCTTTCCTGTTTGGGTACGGTTGCCATTACCCCTTACTACGTATGGGATCAGACAATCCTGTTGTTTACTTTCGTGGGCTCCGGTCTGATGCCCATTCAGCCATAATCAGTTTAAGGCTTTTCTGTGTCGGGTCGACAGTGAACCCGGGCTGTTTGGCACCCATCGCCTTCAACAGATTATCCCCTGATTTTAGAGCAAATAACGGTTGACAAACACTATATATTGTGGTAATGTATATTCCCTACACTATATAATGTGGAGAATGCTTGTGAATTGTCCTTATTGCGGCAATCCGGAGTCCAGGGTTGTCGATTCCCGTGACGTTAATAACGGTGTCCGCCGCCGACGTCAGTGTTCCGGTTGTAGCGCTCGTTTTACCACCTACGAGCGGTTGCAGGCGGCCAGTCTCTTTGTGATTAAGAAGGACAAGCGCCGTGAGGAATTTAGCCGTGAAAAGCTCATGTCCGGCATCCGTAAGGCCTGCGAAAAGCGTCCTCTCCCTACCGGAGCTATCGATAAGCTTGTTAATGATATCGAAGCCGGGCTTTACCGGCTTGGTAAATCAGAGATACCAGGTGCTGTTA
>JAQTTS010000033.1 GCA_028710655.1 Dehalococcoidales bacterium | reverse complement strand
ATCCATAGCGGCAACTGTGCCCCTTCGGTATCGCCGGGAGAGCATCTCTCTTGAATGGCGTGAAAGACATGCTATTCAGTTAGTAGTCCGGTCACTATCTCGTTTATCTCTCGTCCGTCCGCTTTTCCTTTGAGGCGGGCCATGATCATGGGCATCACCTTGCCCTTATCGCGGGGTCCCTGCGCGCCTACTTCTTCAATGACCCGACGGACCTCAGCGATAACCTCTTCCCGGGACAATTGTCGGGGTAAATACTCTTTGAGGATAGCCATCTCGGCCTCTTCCCGGGCTACCAGATCGGGGCGGGCTCCCAGCTTGAAGGCCTCGATGCTCTCGTTACGCTGCTTGATCTCTTTGACGACGACACCCAGAATACCCGGGTCATCCAGGCTGCCCCGTTTGGCAATCTCGGCATTCTTGACGGCGGCCAGGAGCAGACGGAGTGTAGAACGCCTGACATCATCCCGGTCCTTCATTGACTGCCACATGTCGGCTTCCAGCTTTGCTTTAAGGTTCGCTTCCATCTCTTAACCTCATGCCTGCTGTTTCACAGATATTGATCAGACGATAAAGGAAATGATGCTGGTAAGGGGTAATGCGAGATTGATTAATCAGTCCTATTTTAGTTGGCACAGGCTACCCTGTCAAGGACAGGGGCTATCCGTAGTAGCGATGCAGCGCTCTGAATCGGATCCATTTTCCCGGAAAGTGGCGGTTTTGTTCCGGAGGTTTTTGCGGTATAAGATGGTCTTAGCGGTGGCATCTCTTCAGTATCTCGCGGGCGGCTACCACTCCTGAGGCCGATGCCTGGATTAGGCCGCGGCTGACCCCGGCACCGTCGCCGGCGGCAAAAAGGTTGCTTACCTCAGTCTCAAGACCGTGGCTTAAGTGGGGTCGGAAGGAGTAGAATTTGACTTCGACTCCGTAGAGCAGGGTACTTTTGTCAGCTACTCCCGGCGCTAGTTTGTCCATCGCTTCGAGCATCTCGATGATCCCGGTAAGGTGGCGGTAGGGAAGGACAAAGCTGAGGTCACCCGGAGTAGCCTCCTTCAGGGTGGGCTGTACGATACCCCGTTCGATACGGGCGGTTGTGGAGCGGTGGCCTCCCATTAGGTCGCCCAGCCGCTGCACCAGTACCCCGCCGCTGAGAATATTGGCCAGTCTGGCCAGATATTTGCCGTAGGCAATCGGTTCCCGGAACGGTTCGGTGAAGTCTGTGCTGACCAGCAGAGCGAAGTTGGTGTTACTGCTGTTAAGACTGGCGTAGCTGTGCCCGTTGACTGTAGTTACGGGGTCGTTGCCGCCGGTGGTCTCCATAGTGACCTCGCCGGCCGGGCACATACAGAAGGTTCGGATACGGTCGTCAAAGCTTGTCGAGAAAAACTCCAGTTTTACCTCGTATAGTACGCTGGTCAGTTCTTCCATCACCGCTGCTGGTACCTCTACCCTGACCCCGACATCAACCGGGTTGTTATGTACCGTTAGATTAAGCAGTTTTGCCTGTGTTAGTAGCCAGTCAGCCCCTTCCCGGCCGGGAGCCAGAATCAGATAGTCGCAGTCAAATCTCTCTCCGCCGGTGGTCTCAATACCCTTGACTTTACCGTTATCCACGATGATGGAAGATGCTGCTGTCTCGAGTTTAAATTCCAGGCGTGAAATCAGGTGGTCACGCATCTTTCTGAGCACGGAACGGCAGCGCTCGGTCCCCATATGGCGGAGTGGTACCGGTATCAGGTGCAGTCCGGCCAGAGATGCCTGGCGGCCTAGCCGGGCAATATCGTCACCTACGCCGTATAGCCGGTCGGGAGCGCCGAACTTGAGGTATATCTCATCGACGTATTTAATCAGGGTCCGGGTGTCATTCTCATCAAGGTATTCCCTGAGGTGTCCCCCCACCTGTGATGAGAGTGTCAGCTTGCCGTCGCTGTAGGCACCAGCCCCGCCCAGACCGCAGACTAGGTTACTGCGCTTGTCGATATCACTCCCCTTCTCGACGAGCAGTATGTTGAGGCGGGATACCTGCGAAAGCTCTAGAGCGGCGAATATTCCAGCCGGTCCGCCGCCGACCACAATAATGTCGTATTTCTTGGTCATCTTACTCAAGCAGTGACATTTTATAACCCGTGACTTAAGCCGTCAAGAAAAGAGAATTGCCTTCCCAGTCGGTTAAGGCAGCTGATACTTGGCGTCATTAATTAAGCACGGTATAATGGTAATATTTGGATGGGTAGCCGGGCCGGTATTGCGGAAGAGGGACGGAGGAAAAGACTTGTCAATAGATGTGGGGTCGCTGCGTAAGATTCTCAAGCTTGAGCAGCAGAAGGGGTACCCGGATTCATCAGTAATCGGTGGTCTGGACCAGTTTCTCCACCGCTGGATAGGACAGGCAGGAGGGTTGTTTAGTGTTCCCAAGCTCCCCACCCGCTCCGGCGGGCTTAATCTGATCCATCCCGGCTATGCCTCTCTAAATCAGGACCAGCGTGCCAGGTGGGTAGAGGGTATGCTGACCTTGCTGGCTGAACTTGAGACGCAGGAGGAGCGGAAGGCAGAGCCCGCAATGACTCCCCTGGTAAGGCGTACTGCGGTGAATTCGAAAAAGAAGATGGTGGCTGATGGTAAGTCTGTGGATTTACCGGTTACCGTGGTCCATGGTGTTAGCTCGGGTCTGGCCGCCAAGTTTAAAAAGCTGGGTGTCACTACGGTACGTGACCTTCTCTATTTCTTCCCCAACCGACATCTTGACTACAGCCAGGGGAAGCATATCTCACAGCTTACCGAAGGTGAAGAAGCAACGGTGGTTGTCAATGTCTGGCAGGCCCAGGAGGTCAGACTGGGCGGCCGGCGTAGTACGGAGGCCGTTGTCGGTGACGAGACGGGTAATGTCCGGGTGGTCTGGTTCAACAATCCCTACTTGGCTAAGAAACTGGCTACCAACACCCGGATAGTTATCAGCGGGCGGGTGGGATTGTTTAACGGCAGGCATGTCTTTGAATCGCCGGAATGGGAGCAGGTCGGGGATGAAGACCTGGTTCATACCGGGCGTCTGGTACCCGTCTACCCTTTGACCTCGGGCTTACACCCCCGTCAGGTGAGGAAGCTGATGAAAGAGGTTGTTGACCGGTGGGTAGTGCTGCTTGAAGACTTCTTACCTCGAGAGGTGCGTGAGCGCCATAGTCTTCTCGATTTGGTCCAGGCGATCAGTCAGGCGCACTACCCTGATGATGAAGCACTTAAGGACCGGGCTCGTCTGCGCCTTGCTTTTGATGAGCTTTTTCTCCTTCAGCTGGGTGTGTTGAGTAAGAAGCGTCATTGGCAGGAGGGCCAGCCGGGTAATCCTTTCAGTATTGACGTGGCGGCGTTGGATGTCTTTCTCAAGTCTCTCCCGTTCGAGCTGACCCCGGCTCAGCAGAGGGTGCTTCAGGAGATAATGACTGATCTGGAGCGGGCACAGCCGATGTCCCGTCTATTGCAGGGTGAAGTGGGCAGCGGTAAGACAGTGGTGGCTACCGCTGCCTTGCTGATGGCGGCGGCTAACGGGTATCAGGGGGCTTTGATGGCACCCACGGAGATTCTCGCCGAGCAACACTTTACTACCATCCGTAAGCTTCTCTCGGGGGTGAGCGGCGAGGAGAAGCAGGAAGAAAATTTCCTCCGCTATTCCGGCCGGTTTACTCGTCCTATCAACGTAGCGCTTTTGATTGGTGATATTAACCTGAAAAAGAAGGAGAAGCTTAAACAGCGTGTCGCGAGTGGGGAAGTAGACATTGCTATCGGGACTCATGCCCTGATTCAAAAGGGGGTAGCCTTCTCCCGGTTGGGACTGGTGGTGATAGACGAGCAGCATCGCTTTGGCGTTGCCCAGCGCTCGGCCATCCGGCAGAAAGGTTTTAACCCGCATGTCCTGGTGATGACAGCAACGCCCATCCCCCGTACGCTGGCCCTGACCCTGTACGGCGACCTTGATCTTTCGGTCATTGATCAGTTACCTCCCGGGAGACAGGTGATAAAAACGAAGTGGCTTAAGCCCGAACAACGGAATAGTGCCTACAACTTTCTGTGCCGTCAGGTGGCCGGGGGCCGCCAGGCGTTCATTCTCTGCCCTCTGGTAGAAGAGTCGGAGGCGGTCCAGGCCAAGGCGGCGATTGCCGAGTATGAGCACCTCTCCCGGGACGTCTTCCCTGAGTTCAAGCTGGGTTTGCTCCACGGACGGATGACGGCAGCGGACAAGGATAAGGTGATGCGGCGTTTCCGCTCCGCCGAGCTCAATATTCTGGTCTCCACTCCGGTAATTGAGGTGGGTATAGATGTGCCCAATGCTACGGTGATGATGGTGGAGAGCGCCGACCGTTTCGGTCTGTCGCAGCTGCACCAGTTCCGCGGTCGGGTGGGGCGGGGGCAGGAACAGAGCTACTGTATGCTGTTGGCCCATGACCCTTCCGAGGTAAGCAGGGAGAGGCTTGGTATTATAGAGAGGGTCCAGGACGGCTTTGCCCTGGCTGAAGAAGACCTTAAGCTAAGGGGGCCCGGTGAGTTCTTCGGCACCAGGCAGAGCGGGCTGCCCGATCTGAAAATGGCTAAGCTGTCCGATGTCGCTTTGCTCGAAATGGCCCGCAGTGAGGCGATCAGGCTCTTTGAGATAGATCCCGGTTTTGAAAAGGCTGAGCATCATTTGCTGGTTAAGGAGCTGACCCGGGTCTGGCCTGCTGAGGGTGGTGAGTGGAGCTAGGGCCTTATTGTTTGGAGTCCTGACTGCAGGTGGTGCGGGCTATCCTCTCCAGTTAGCCTTGTGTTATAATTCGAACGTATAGTTAGCCTGAAATGATCCTGAAAAGGGTGCTTGGGTTGGGAGCCTGAAACCAAACTTCCATGAATTTCATGATTAAAGATAAGCTGGTTGAGCTGTTGACGCAGGCGGTTACCGAGGCTCTGGAGCGGGGTAAGCTGCCGTTGGTGAACTTGCCTCCGGTAACGGTAGAACATCCCCAGAACGCGGAGCACGGTGATTATGCCTCGAGCCTGCCCCTGAAGTTGGCCCGGGCGACCTCGGTCAGGCCGCTGGCGATAGCCGAGGATATCGCCGGTTATATCGTTCCCGGTCCGGAGATTGGTACCGTTAGAGTGATGCCGCCCGGTTTTATCAATTTCACCCTTAAGGCAGATTGGTTGGCTGCGCAGGTAGACTCAATCCTTGAGACCGGTGATGCTTACGGCAACATTAGCCTGGGAGAAGGCAAGCGGGTACAGATAGAGTTTGTCAGCGTTAATCCCACCGGGCCGCTTCATGTCGGGCATGGCCGCGGCGCTATTCTGGGCAGCGTCTTAGCCAGCGTACTTGCAGCTGCCGGCTATAGCGTGGAGAAGGAGTATTATATTAACGATGCCGGATCCCAGACGAGGGCCTTTGCCCGTTCACTCTATGCCCGTTATCAGCAGCAATTGGGCGTTAGCGCCGAGATGCCTGCCGACGGCTATGTCGGTCACTATATGGTTGACCTGGCCAAGGAGATTGTTGCCGATGAGGGAGATAGATTTCTCGCTCTCCCGGAACCGGAGGTGGTGTCGGACTTAGGACAGCTCGGGCTGAATAGGATGATAGGACAGATCAGGGCTGATCTTGAGGCATTGGGGGTGACTTTCGATGTTTGGTTCAGCGAGCAGAGCCTCTACGACGGAGGACAGTACGAGAAGGTGAAGTCAATCCTCGAGGAGGGCGGCTATATCGCTGAAAAGGAAGGCGCTATCTGGTTTATCTCTACTGCACTGGGAGAGGACAAGGATAATGTCATCGTGCGTGGTGACGGTTCACCTACCTATTTTGCTGCCGATATCGCCTACCACTATAACAAGTTTATTGAGCGTCGTTTTGACAGAGTGATCGATATCTGGGGGGCTGACCACCAGGGGCACGTGTCGCGAATGAAAACTGTGCTCGGTGCCTTCGGGGTTGATCCGGAACGGCTGGGGGTAATAATCGCTCAACTGGTCACTCTACGCCGCGGTGATGAACTGGTGCGTGTTTCCAAACGTAGCGGCGATATCATTACCCTGCGTGAGGTGATTGATGAGGTGGGGGTTGATGCCTGCCGTTTTTTCTTTTTGTCCCGCTCTGCGGACAGCCAGATGGACTTTGACCTGGAGTTAGCCAAGAAGCAGTCGGCGGATAATCCTGTCTACTACGTACAGTATGCTTATGCCCGTATTGCCAGCATCCTTCGCCTGGCCCGGGAGAGCGGGATCGATTTTCGCGACGGCGATGTTTCGCTGCTTAATACCGAGCCCGAGTTGACCCTGATAAGGAAGATGCTGCTTTTACCAGAGATAGTCGAGGTGGTTACCAGCACTCTGGAGCCCCATCACCTTGCCTATTATGCACAGGAGCTGGCTACCGTGTTCCACGGTTTTTATACGCAGTGTCGTGTTGTTTCCCGTCATGAGGAGTCGCTGAGTAAGGCCCGTCTCAAACTGGTAGCGGCAGCCCGGCTGGTTCTGGCGGGATCTCTTCACCTTATGGGTATGACGGTGCCGGAGACAATGTGATTGGATGATCGCCGTCGGATACAGGAGCCTGTCTTAATCGGGGGTACCCTGTCGTTTAACTGGCAACTTAATTAAGGTGAGCTGAATACGATTTAAAGGGGGAACCAGCGGGATGAAGAAGCGAGTTTTTTCCGGGGCCCGTCCGACCGGAAGGCAGCACCTGGGCAATTACCTGGGTGCGATACAGAATTACGTTAATCTTCAGGAAGAATATGATTGCATCTATTGTATCGTTGATATCCATGCCTTGACCACACTGGAGGACACCAGTTTCCTGCAGTGGAATATTCGTGAGATGATGCTGGACTGGCTGGCGGCCGGTCTCGATCCCAGGAAAAGCATCCTTTTTGTCCAGTCTTATGTTCCTGAGGTCACTGAGCTGCATACTCTGCTCAGCATGGTTACTCCCCTGAGCTGGCTCCTCAGGGTGCCTACCTTTAAGGAAAAGGTCAAGCTGCAGCCGCAGAATGTCAACTATGGTCTGGTCGGTTATCCTGTCTTGATGACATCCGATATCGTACTCTATAAGGCGGAAGCTGTCCCCGTGGGTGAGGATCAGCTGCCTCATCTGGAGCTGGCCAGGGAGATTGTCCGCCGCTTCAATAGTCTCTTCGGCGATACCTTCCCTGAGCCTGAAGCTAAGCTTACCACCTTTCCCATGGTACTGGGGCTGGATGGTAAAGATAAGATGAGTAAACAGATCGGTAACGATATTGAACTGGCTCTCTCTGAGGAGGAGACGGCGGCCCGGGTAATGGAAGCGGTGACCGATCCGGCAAGACGCTATCGTAATGATCCGGGACACCCCGAAATGTGTAATATTTTCCGGCTTCATGGCTATTTTAACCCGTTCCAGCAGGATGACCTGGGTGCACAGTGTCGCTCTGCCGGAATCGGTTGTGTTGATTGCAAGAAGAACCTGGCGGGGGAGATTAATGATACCCTCAGGTCATTCCGAGAGAAGCGGGCAGAGCTGGCCGGTAAACCTAAGTATATCAATGAAGTGCTTGCTGACGGTGCTGCCCGGGCTCGGGTTATTGCCCGGGAGACCATCAGGGAAGTAAAGGAGAATATGGGGCTTCTTTAGCTCCCTGCCAGCTCGGTTATCGACCACTGTTGATCGGTCTTGTTATAGTATAGCCTGAACCGCTTGTTGTCCGTGGTCTTGATCTGGAAGAGCTTTATTCCCGGTTCCTGCCAGGCCTTTTCTATCTTATCAACATCATAGGTTATCCCCTGCCACTCGAAAGACTTCGGCCTTTCCGCATAGGTATGGCCGGAGTAACAGGAGACCTTAACCGGACTATTCTTCACCTATCTTCCCCTCGGTTTACCGTTAAATATTCGGCTTTTGTTTGTGCCAGTCAGTTGCCTGTTCAAAGGCATAGGCAATCTTGAGGATGGTCTCTTCACCGAAGGGCTTGCCGATTATCTGCATGCCGATTGGCAACCCTCCGGCGAAGCCGGCCGGAATGGAGATAGCCGGTACGCCGGCGATATTTATCGGTAGTGTACAGACATCGCTCAGGTACATCTGGAGCGTGTCCCCCACCTTGTCGCCGATTCTGAAGGGGACGGTGGGGGAGGTTGGTGTTACCAGAGCATCGAACTTTTCAAAGGCCTGGTCGAATTCCTGTCGTATCAGGGTACGCACTTTCTGTGCCTTCAGGTACCAGGCATCGTAGTAGCCGGCGGAGAGAGCGTAGGTGCCCAGCATGATGCGTCTTTTGACCTCAGGGCCAAAGCCGTACTGCCGGGTTTTCTCCAGAGCTTCCCACATGTTGTCGGTATCGGGGTAAGAGAAGCCGTATTTTACTCCATCGTAACGGGCTAAATTAGCGGAAGCCTCCGAGGGAGCAATCACATAGTATGATGCCAGGGCATAAGAGGTATGGGGTAAAGATACCTCCCAGTCTGCCCTTACCCCCAACTCCTCCAGCTTGCTGACCGCGGCCCGTATCGCCGCTGCTACTTCTGCCTGTATTCCTTTGACAAAGTATTCCTTGGGAACGCCGATGCGGACGCCATCAAGCTCGGTAGTCAGGCACCGGGTATAATCGGGGACGGGGTAGGGGACTGAAGTAGCATCCCTGGGGTCATAGCCAGCGATGGTGTTTAGCACCAGAGCACAGTCGGTAACGTCCTGTGTCAGCGGTCCGATCTGGTCTAGGGAGCTGGCGAAGGCAACTAGCCCATATCGACTCACTCTGCCGTAGGTGGGTTTCATACCGGTAACACTACAGAAGCCAGCCGGCTGGCGGATGCTGCCTCCGGTATCCGAGCCCAGAGCATAAATAGCTTCGCCGGCGGCTACTCCTACCGCCGAACCGCCGCTGCTGCCGCCGGGTACGCGCTCCAGGTCCCAGGGGTTGTGGGTGGGGAAAAGTGCGGAGTTCTCCGTGGAAGAACCCATCGCGAATTCATCCATATTTGCTTTACCGACGATTACCGCCCGGGCCCCGTTCAACTTTTCCACCACAGTGGCATCGTAGGGCGGTACGAAGTCCTTCAGCATCCTCGACGAGCAGGTGGTGCGCACTCCCTTGGTGCACATGTTGTCCTTGATTACTACCGGTATGCCGGTCAGGGGACTCAAATCACCCGAGGCGATAAGACGGTCTGCCTTTTCAGCCTGGGACAGTGCCAGCTTATCGGTAATGGTAACCAGGGCGCTAACCTTAGGTTCTACCTGGTGTATCCGTTCCAGGCAGGCTCTGGTCAGCTCAACCGCGGAAACCTGTCCGGTCTTAAGTAACTCGTGCGCTTTGTGTATGGTCAACCGGGTAGGATCTAGTATGACGCTCACCTCGCCCTGTCTACTTGGTCTATTGTTTATCGCCGAGAACAGCCCTTACTTTGAAAAAGTCCCCGTCCTTCCGTGGCGCATTAGCCAGGACCATGTTCTGTGGTAGGGAGTCGGCTACCTCATCACTGCGAAGTACGTTTTCCAGCGTGATAGGGTGGGTGGTGGGAGATACACCGGTGGTATCTACCTGCTGTAGTATTTCAAAGCTCTCCAGGATTTGGGATAGCTGATCCTTAAACTGGTCTACTTCGGCTTCAGACAGACCCAGCCGGGCCAGGATGGCAATACGCAGTACCTCTTCACGACCAAGCCTCACTATCTACCTCTTGCCTCACTCATCGTTAAGCTGTCTCCGGCAGGCGATTTCTCTCGGATTGTAATGGTTAATTATAGCACCCAGATTTGGGTGTCGGCAACAGAGGCACTCCTGCTATAATAGGTGTGGTGCCGAGATGAAAGAAAAGCCCCGAGTTATGTTGACCATTATGGTTACGTTACTGGAAGAGATTGCCCTGGTAATCTTCATCTTTTTAGGTCTGCCGATGCTGGGGGTTAAGATTCCGCTAGGCGGCCTGATTGCCATGATGGCGGGTATAGCTACCTATGGTGTTATCTCTTATCGGCTGGTCAGCCGGGTGTTGCGGAAAAAGCCAGTGGCTGGTCTTTCCGATATGGTCGGCACCAGGGGCGAGGTGGTAAAAAAATTAGCTCCGGTAGGTACCATTAGAATCGGCAGCGAGCTCTGGGACGCCAGAACTGAAGATCAGGAGATAGAGAGGGGTAAGGAAGTCATCGTGGTGAAGCGTGAGGGGCTTAAGCTTATCGTGCGTAAGGATAGCCTTTGTGATGCTACGGAAAGCCATCCCCGGTCTTGAAGTTACTCTTTCAGCCCGGCTCTTCTTTCTGTCATTGATGGGGGTTCGGTGGTGATGGGTTGACTTAACGCTGTTTAATACCTGATAATGTAGTCTTAGATTGGACGCACGGAAAGGGGGATAGTGTATGTAGATAGTTGCCGTGACAGAGCATTGTCTAATGAGTATATTCTAAATATTAATTAAATTGTTGTTGATTAAGCATAGTATGGAGGCTACTTTTGTGAAAAATAAAAGGTCATGGGTTCTGCTTGGTAGCATTGGCTTGATATTAACTTTGGCTTCGGCCTTTCCTTTGCTGAGCGGATGCCGGTCATCTCAGCCGGAGATGTACAAGATTGGCATCACTCAGATAGTCACCCACCCGGCTCTGGATGCCAATCGCCAGGGCTTTATCGATCAGATGACCGAAGAGGGTTTTGTTGAGGGAGTGGATGTAACATATGATTCCGATACCGCTGAGGGTGATATGTCTATCGCAGCTTCCATCGCCCAGAAGTTTGTTTCTGAGAAGGTGGACCTGATTCTGGCTATAGCTACGCCCACTGCACAGGCCTCTGTTGAGGCGGCTCAGGGTACCGATATACCGATAGTCTTCGGTTCCGTTACGGACCCGGTGGCGGCAGGGTTGGTTGACGGTTGGGATAGCCCGGGGGGTAATGTGACTGGTATCAGCGACTGGGCTGATATCGCTACTCAGATACAGTTGCTCCTGGATATTTGCCCTGAATGTAAAAAACTGGGTACAGTCTACAACGCCGGTGAGGTAAACTCCAAGGTCCAGATAGATGAGCTTAAGGAGATTGCTCCCGGCCTGGGTATAGAGAGTATTGTCGAAGCTACGGTAGCGGCATCGGCGGATGTCCTTGCCGCGGCACAGTCACTGGTGGGCAGGGTTGATGCCATCTGGATTCCTACGGATAATACCGTGGTCTCCGGTTTCGAGGCGGTGGTGAAGGCCTGCGAGGATAATCAGATCCCTCTCTTCGCTGCCGATACGGCTACGGTGGAAAGGGGTGCTATCGGTACTCCCGGCATTGACTATTATGTCCTGGGTCAGGAGTGCGGTAAGATAGCTGCCCGTATCCTTAGGGGTGAGGACCCCGCTGATATTCCGGTTAAGAAGGTACCGATGACAGACCTGTACCTTAATCCGGCGGCAGCAGAGAGGCTGGGGGTGACTATCCCGCAGTCTGTACTGGATAGGGCTACCGAAATAGTTACCGAATAAAACCATACGGAGTTAATCTGCCGAATAACCAAGCGGTCAGCTTGGTTATTCGGCATGTGAGCTTCAGGGGAGGCGATTTTGGATGTTGGTAGCCTGCTGTCCGTATCCTTATACGAAGGGCTAGTCTTCGGACTGCTTACCATAGGTGTTTATCTAACCTTTCGTGTTCTTGCTTTCCCTGATCTCGGCGTAGATGGCACCTTTCCTCTGGGTGGTGCCATCGCTGCCGTGCTTATTGTTGCTGGCGCCAATCCTTTTCTGGCGACGCTGGCTGCCTTTGGCAGCGGCCTTGGTGCCGGACTGATCACCGGACTGCTCAATACCAAGCTCAGGATCAGCGCCCTGCTCTCCGGTATCCTGATGATGGTGGCACTTTACTCGGTAAACCTGAGGATTATGGGTGGGGGGAATGTGCCGCTGCTTCGTGATATCACCAGTTTTGACCTGGTAGCGCAGATTCTGGGCGTTCGCGGTGGTATGGCCTTATCCATTGCCTTCGTACTGCTGGTGGTCGCTATTTTTGTCACCGGGTTGAACTGGTTTTTGCGTACTGAGATCGGGTTATCGCTAAGGGCCACCGGTGATAACGAGCAGATGGTGCGTGGTCTGGGTGCCTCCACTGATAGAAATGTGCTTATCGGTTGTGCTATTTCCAACGGACTGGTCGCCCTGGCCGGTGCCTTGGTTGCTCAGAATCAAGGCTTTTCCGATGTGGGGATGGGGATTGGTATGATCGTAATGGGGCTGGCTGCGGTGATAATTGGTGAAGGGGTCTTTCGTCCTCGGGGAATTACCGCAATTCTGCTGGCCTGTCTGGGCGGTACCTTTCTTTATCGCCTGTTTATCAATATCGCTCTCAGGCTGGGTATGGCCCCGGGCGACTTGAAGTTGATTACGGCAATTTTGGTTGTGGTTGTTCTGGCAATTCCGTTTATCCGTAAGAAAATACGTGGCGAGTGGATGCCGCCGGCGGCGAGAATGTGAGGAGAGGGTTGTGAAAACTGGTGAAGCTCGGAAGCCTGGTATACTCCAGCTTAGAGGGGTGAGGAAGGTATTTGCCCGGGGCACTATCGATGAGGTAAAGGCTCTGGATGGGATTGATCTGGTGGTATACGAACGAGACTTTATCACCATTATCGGCAGCAACGGGGCGGGAAAGTCCACGCTGCTTAACATTGTCGCTGGCGTTTACCCTCCGGAAAGGGGGGGGCGGGTTGTCAT
>JAQTTS010000354.1 GCA_028710655.1 Dehalococcoidales bacterium | reverse complement strand
TGACAACCGCCGCACAAAAATGTAACCTGACCCCAAATAACCTTGGGGGAGGTGGGTTTATGGGCGGATCAGTCTTACGGGATGCCAAGACGGGGCATTGGTTTATTCAGTTAAGATGGCTAGGTAAGACAGAGAGGTTTTACAGATACGAATATAAAGGCGATTGGCTATCTTTCGAAAGCAAGGCCCACGCTAAGAAAGTCCTGTCTCTCATGCAGCGGGAGGTTGACAACGGCTCGTTCAGTCCGGCATCTTACCGGCCTAATTCTCCGCTTGCGGTTAAACAATACGTTGAAACATGGTTGCCGCTGACTGACGTTGTTAAAGAGACAAGGCGAAAATACAAAGGCTTTTCGAAGCACTTTATTTCATTCCTTGGCGAGAATAAGGACATTCGGGAAATTTCGAAAATCAACATCCTTCAGCTTAAAAAGCACATAGAGGAAAGAGGCTATTCAGAAAAGACCGTCTACCACATCATAAACACGCTCAAGACCATGCTCCGCTTCGCTCTCGATAACAAGGACTTAAAAGAATTGCCTTCATTCCCGAAGCTGAAAGACCCCATAAAAAAGACGATTGAATTTCTCAGCGCAGAAGATCAGCGCAAAGTTTTCGAAGCCATACCGGAAAGACACAGACCGATTTTTGAACTTGCCGCCGAATACGGATTAAGGCCGCAGGAAGCAAGGGCATTGATGAAAGATGCCGTTACCGATACCCACATCATTATCATGCGCCGGTTTTCAGAATATCAGCTTTTAGACCACGACAAGACAGACAATATCCGTATGCTGCGACTCACAGACAAGGCTAGAGAAATATTAAAGTCGGCGGCTCCATCCTTTTCGAAGTTCATCTTTACGCACAACGGGAAGACAACCTATGATGAGCATATGCTGACAAGAATATGGAACGAGGCCTGTAACCAGGTAGGCGTCAATATCAGGCTTTACAACGGCGTGAGGCATTCAAGGGCCGGTCAGCTTCTCGATGCCGGTTATCCGATGGAACTTGTATCTGAATTGCTTGGACACAGTAAAATTCAGACCACGCGAGACAGATATGGAAGGGTATCAGAGAAGCGGATTAACGATGCCCTTGAGCAAGTAAGGGTTTTCCAATTTACCGACAACGTACCGACAATAAGTAAAGCCCCAAGTAACTGAAATCACTTGGGGCGTATGGCGCGCCCAGGAGGATTCGAACCTCCGTTTCTGTTGGTAAGTTGTTGAAATCATAATGCGGAAATCGCGTTACAGACAAATTACCGACAAATCTGAAAATGACATTTCACCACCTATAACTGAGTTCTAACTGCGCCTTACCCCGGCCCTCGGTATTCGCCTCACCATACGCCCCGAGATGAGCGTTCCCTATCCGCAGGACTGTCCAGCGTCCATAAAGCGTAGATTCTAATCGGCTGTCCGAATTGTAGCCGGACCTGAAACCCAGTTCGCGCCGGTTCTCCAGGGCGATGAACGGCAAGGGGTCCTGCTTAAGAAGGATGTCGGATACTCCGGTCTGGGTATCGATGATGCTGACGACGTTGGTCTTGCCCTCGTAAGGCTCGACCGTTGCGGTGGTCGTAATTTGCTTAGCTGGATCATCCTTGATTTCGGATGGCAGGGTGACATATTTCGTCACGCCCTCTTTTTCCCGGATGACTATCTTCTCGACGGGGATTTCTACCGTTCGGACCTTCTCGACCGTCCTGATCTCGGGCACTTTGACGTACTCGGTTTTGCTCACAACGGGCCGATGATTGCCCTCGTACCAGAAATAGATAGACGAAGCTATTGCGCAAAGAAGGAAGAATGCTAAAGCATAAATCATTAGCTTCTTGGCCATCAGCTTACCTTTCGTTTGCCGAGAAACCCCTCCAGCGTATCCGCCCCGGCGTAGCTGGTCGCCACGATGCTCAGCAGGTCGGTATTTTTGAGCGGCCCGGTATAAATCAGGCTTACAATCAGACCGATCGTGCCTCCCATGGCAAGGCTGATCAGAAAGCGCTTGCAGTCGAATTCCTGGCCAATACTCCCTGTCGCCGGATTTGTATGAACCTTGTACAGTCCTATAAGCGACCGTACGAACTGGCCGAAGATACCGCAGACCAGGCCGGCCATCAGGATTTGCAATGTTGCTGCGTCAAGTATGTTCATAAAGCATTCTCCCTATCGGCTTTAATACAACCAGATCGATTCCGGGCTGCCGTCGTTGCTGTCCACATGGATAAATGTTTTGGCTATTCCTAACCGCTTGAACCCGGCTTTCAGCAGCGCCGACACTATACGCAACCTGGTTGGTCCATCTTTACAGGCGATATCGGCGGCCCTCCCGCTTGTGTGATTGTTGGATGTGGACCCCACCTCCCTGTTGTGCTGATCGCATCGGTACCCGCTATTGATGATAAATGGCACCTGCGCGAATTCTCTGGCATGGTCAAGCATGTTGAGAAAGATTTGATCCATCTTGGCCTGCTTGCAGCACGGGCACTCAAATTCGGATAATTCGAAATACCTCAATTGCTTGCACCTCCTATCCCGGCAATGCCCTTATCTCGCCCCCGTACACGATAGTTTTGCTCCTGTCCTAGCCTTGTGCTCGCCCTCCAGATGGGACAGCCGTGTCTCGTGGTCATCGAATCGCGCGAAGAGCCTGGCGCAGGTATCCTCCAGCTTGTCGCAGGCCTTAATCAGCCGATCAATGCCGGTCTTGAGCAGAAATCCGATGACTGCCAGTAGAATAATGAACAGTGCGCTAACGATCGTACTCACCGCAAATGTCGCTTGAATTGACCCGCCCATGTTGACCATCCCCCTTTATTATGTTATTTGACCTTATCCAAGGACGGGGCCGGATTCCCCTCCGGTGCTGGTGATGCAGCAACCCGTCCGGTTCTTCCCTTATGGTGTCGCAACTCTCCACGGCAGGTATAGTGTCGTTCCTGCCGTCGCGACGGAATAACTGATCGCCGTCGATGTCAGGGTCGGGTTGCCGCTTCCGTCCTGGCACCGCACGTAATAGGTATAAGCCGCCCCGCAGGCATTGCTGACGGTTTGGCTATGGGTCGTGCTGCCGGTGGTTGAAAATGTGTTTGGCAGCGAGGCATACGCCACATCGCTCGTCCCGTATTTACAGGTGGCCGCCTCGTTGGTG
>JAQTTS010000353.1 GCA_028710655.1 Dehalococcoidales bacterium | reverse complement strand
ACCAATCGTTGGAGCATTCACACAATATGATATCACCGGGCAGAAAAGAGAAAGCTGTAGTAGCTTGTGGTTGAGATATATCACCATTCAGCTTTAGTGCGGCTTTATATCCTGTGTTCATACGCCTTTCCGTTCTTCCTCTTGCAGCAAGTCAGAGAGCACTTGTATTGCGCCTTCATACTTCAAGCATTCCTGCAATATCTTCTGCTTCTCTTGCTCCAGCGTGTTAGCCTTCTCAATGTTCATTCTCTGCTTTGCTTTCGCCTCTGCCAGTCGTTCTTGCAATGTCATGATTTACGTCCTTTTTCCAACTTCATTAGCCTGTCTTCCAGTAATTCTATCCTATCCAGCAATCGCTTGGAAGTACACAGGGCAAGCCCTGCAACCCCCCCAGCATCAAAGAAGGATACCTTTTCCCCTGATTCGGTTGTCTCTGTATGCTTTGCCCCTTCAGGGAATGTGTCTATGTCAAGGACAGCCATGCAGTTACCATCCTTGTCAGTCTTCGTTGTTGTCTTGATAGCCTTCAATAAGGCAATGTCATCATAGGCATCGAAAGCGGTTAATGTGTGATAGCTAACCGTGTAGGCGTATAAATTAGACCAGTATTGGCTTGACGCTCCCAATGTATATGTGTTTGACGCGGAAGGCACGATGCTATGGGTTGTCGCAAGTCCGGTTGCCGTCAAAGTCACACAATACAGATTGCTGTATGAATGCAGGTCCGTAAAATGCCCTGCATTGAATTTGACTGAAGACGTACCAACGCTCTTCGTGTTGTCAGTTGACGGCACAATAGGTTGATTGATAGATATATTGGCAAGCGCCTGAAGGTGAATCCCGGCTCCGGATGATAGATATACAGGGTATCCATATGCAGCCATTATCCATACACTTCGTCCTGCTCCTCCACCTATAGTGAAGTCGCTGGCGCTGGCGCTACCAATAACTCCTGATGCAGACCCTCCCCAGGTGAAGTAAAGCCTATTGCCTTCAATGTGCAGTCCTGTGCTATCAAGCCAAACAGCACCCGCGCCGGCAAATATCTTTCCGCCAGTACCGATATAGCATTGCACTCCGGTAATACTGTTTATGTTACCAATGGCTTTCCATGTGTTGTAGGCAGTCACATTGGCGAATGTCCGTAACGCGATATCATCGCCATAGAGACTGACCCCGTAGCTGGCATCAAGAACAACACCGCTTTCTGTGTACCATTCACCGCTAAATACCGCTTGGTCTGTCAGCTTCAACTTACCGGCTTCAAGATGTGTTGATAACGTCCTTGCGAAGGTTGTCCCGGTATCGCTAATGTCATCCAAGTCAACGGAAGTCCAGTCGCCCGCGACATAAGCACCGCTTGCCCGAGCCGTTGTGCATCGCTTGACGCTGCCATCCTGGTGCCACATATCGCCGAGGTCATATGGCGTGGTCGGCGTGGTCGTGAAATTACGTCGCTTCGTGCTTGGGTCATAGCCTGTCTGGTACGTGGCGGCATCGGTTATCTTAAGGCCGTTGCTGTCCAGATGAGTTGACAGCACTCTAGAAAATTGTGTTCCGTCGCCAATGTCATCCTGTGTGATTGTCGTCAGGTTTATTTCATCGGCTGTGATGGTGCCTATAGCTATTTCGGCAGCAGTTATTGTACGAGCGGCTATTTCATCGGCTGTGATGGTGCCTATAGCTATTTCGGCAGCAGTTATTGTACGAGCGGCTATTTCATCGGCTGTGATTGACCCGGTATACAAGGCGCTGCCATCTATCAGAGTGAAGTTGATAAGCTGTCGTGCTGTGCCGCTGTTGTTAATGGCAACCAGAACATCACCCACTCCCATTGTGGGCTTGGTGTCTGTTACCTGAAGCGCAGTGGGGTTACTCAAATCCCACCAGATGTACTTTAGCGCCGTGTTCCCTGCCACTACGGTATATGTTTCACCGTCATATGTCAGTGTAAATTCAACCCATGACACAGACCCGGCTCCGGGGTCATCGTCAGTGAAGGCCAGCCCGTCAGTCAGATGCTTGACGATATAAAGCTGGTTTGCCTTTATATTCTCTGCATACAGGTCTTTGGTTACCAGTCTGGCAAACGCGCCGGCCACCTCAGAGTCAGCCTCAAGTTCGTTCATCATGTCCTCGGCGCTGCGTCCTGAATCAAGCGCACCAAAGCCGAAGGACATTTCCCATGTACCTTTTGCGGCGTTGTAGTGGCGATGTATCCAGCCTATGTTGCCAGTACGTGTATCACCTTCACGTGCGTCAATTACCTTGCAGAAGTCAAGCAACTCCGCGCCAACATTTATGGGCACAGTTGCCGACCCGCCTTCAGCATCTAGCTGTAGCTGTGCTATCTTGGCCGCTGCAATTGCTGTTCCCTGTGCATCACTATCCAGCCGAGTGTAGTACGGCTTGGTAATCGGAATGAGAGCATACGACGTAGCGTCTGTCGCTTCTCCGCTATACTGCGGGTCGTCGTCAGCCTCGGATGCCACAACAACCCGGTTCGGGATAATAATCCTGTTCTGGTATGCCTTGGCGAAGAATGTATGATCGCCGGAAGCCAGAGAGTAAGCATAGTAGTCGGCGAGGTGCAATCCGCATTCGTAGACATGGCATTGACCTACCATGTAGCCGCCAGTATAGGTGAAGCGCATCCGCACGGACGTTATAGCCTTGCTGGCGCCGACGTCGAATTCCTGGTATTCGCCCTCAGTGAATGTGCCGTTATGTATGCTGTGCCAGCCGCCATCGTAATATACGTCCAATTCCAGAATGCGGGTTGTTTCAGCGGGTGTGGTGTCTATCTTTCCCCATACCCTTACCTTGTCGCAGAATAATCCGGCATGGGTCAGCACCAGGTAATCTGATGGATACCCTTGGGCCATTGGACGATAAGCCGAAGTGGTGGTATCGCCATCATAGGCGTTGGCGGTGTTTGTCCATATGCCAGTATCCCCCGTAGGCGATACCCATTCACCGGTCGCATCTGTCAGTGGAATAAAGATGTGAACGTAGCCGTCTTCCTGTATAATCCACTGACAACCAGTGTACCGCATGAGCCGGTTGACAACAGACAACCGTGATTCCCCCTTATAGATACGAAAGGCTGCTGCTGGCACGTAGGTGTCAATCAGAGCGTCTTCAGAGTCGTAGACTACTGTGAGTG
>JAQTTS010000352.1 GCA_028710655.1 Dehalococcoidales bacterium | reverse complement strand
AGTAGAATGCCAAACAATACTACCCCGCTAACCCAAAGGTAGGGGTGTGCGTGGTAGCTGTCCCTGATAATGTAGGCCCAGGGACGGCCCCCGATTCTCCGCCAGAGCCATTCATATAAATTCAAGCTCTTATCACGGGCGTATAACCCTAAATCCCTGACCCCTATTATGGACATCTTCTTGCTCATTCAGGCTTGGCCTTCCTGAAATAGTGCTGCACCACGTTCCCGGTCCAGGTGATCAGTGATCCGAGCAGTACATTTGCCCCGGCAGCGGTGAGGATATCGGGTTCCTGTAACGTGCACAGCGCCTTATAGGTTACATAGACGCAGAAGGACGCCCAGGCCAGCGTGCCCATGAGCAGCGTGAAGGCGTAGATGTACTTGAATTTGTCGTCGTTCATAGGTCCCGCTTCCACATGATGAACCGGTCAAAACGTTCATTCAGCTTATCAAAGCGCTCGTTCATCTTGGACATCTCGTTGGCCAGGTTATCAGTTTTATCAATCAGCGACTGGACGGTGCCGTTCATTACTCCGCCTTGCCTTAAATAATCGGGATTAGAGCAGGGTAGCCTGTTTAGCTTCTGTTCTATGTTGTCCAGCCTTTTTGCGATAGACTGGGCTTGCCCACCAGATTGCTCACCAGACTTCCGGATGCTCCGCAATCCGGCGAACACTGATGCCGCTATCAGCATAATGCTGCTGATCAACTGTAGGAGCTCTAGCGCGCTCATAGCAGTATCCTTTCCTGGTCATCCCTGATGCTATCCTCCGCTGCTGGCCTGCGCCATGTTCCTGATCACAAAGTCCCCGACCCTCTGCCCATAGGGATAGAGGAAGATCTGGAACAGGGCGTCATAAAGGCCTGGTGTGTAGGAATTCAGGACCCAGGGACCGAAGACCGGAATGGCTGCCACGCTTCCAGGTGGCGCCTTGCTGGCCGTACCCTGGAAACCGGGACCCAATACCTGATCGCTCGAGCGCCGGTAGCTCAGGTATCCCGCCCATCCCGCCCAATCGGAGGGGAACTGCTCAAGCCGGGGATCGCCGTCGTAGCGTATCTGAACGCTCACTCCCTGCAGCGTCGACATGGATATCGGCTGGGCCAGACTGTAAACTCCCGGGGACAGCTCAACGATGGCCAGGCCGTTGATACCGATGACAAAGGTGTTATACCCGAGAGGAATCTCAGCGCCTGGTGGTGGCGGTGGCGGCTCCTCGATGGGAGTCAGTGTAATATCGACTTCGTTGTTTCCCTCTTGAAGCGTGATCACCTGCGAGAAGGGTTCGTAGCCGTTCTTGCCGGCGGTCAGCGTATAGACGCCGGGGAACAATCCCTGGATCTCGTAGTAGCCGGCAGCGTCTGTGATCGCGTCAACAACCGTATGGCAGTTGACGGCCACCCCCTGGACAGGAGCGCCCGTTGCCAGGTCATGGACAAATCCGTAGAGGTTGGCTAACCCGGCGGATACCGGGACAAGCTGGACATTCAGTTCGTTGTGGCCTTCTATTATTCTCATATTTACACCTCCTGCGTGACATAACCGGCCATTGAGAACCGGAGGAGATAGTCTCCCGGGGTAATAGCCTGGAACAGGTAATTGCCGGTTGAGCCAGTCGTGTCGGTCTCCAGGATATTCCGGTTCATATCCATCAGCTCAACCAGCGTACCCCAGAGTACCTGGCCGGTTGCACTGTCGCTCACCACTCCCCCTACACTGGTGAAGGCGGTCACCCGCACCATGATGACGTTGATCTCGTTATAGCCTTCGACTATGGTAACCATGTTGACCTCCTTTAGAATACCTGGCTTACGTAGCCGGCTTTCGAGAACCTGACCAGGTAGTCGCCCGGCGTTACGGGTTGCGCCTGGAAATGGCCGGAGGAGTCCGTTGAGACCTGGGTAACCGGCCCTCCTGAGTCTTCCACTTCGACCAGCACCCCTTCAAGAGGTGCTGGGTTTTCGGCATCGGTAACCAGGCCATACAGGGTGCCTGTGCCGGCAGGGGGGCTGGCCTGTGAGAGGGACAGCAACCAGATAGCGCCGACCATGGCGCCGCCGAGGGCTATCCCCGCAATCGCCTTTTGTGTGTTGTCCATAATGCCTCCTTATTTCGGCTCGCCAGTATTGCCAACAATACTATGTGTATGGAAAGGGACAGTCGCCGGCTCCGGATTCGGCCCCAGGACCGTTGTGAGCGATACAACTCCCTCGATTTCTGGCTGGCCCTCGGGTCTGACGACCACCTTCTGCTCCGGTAAGGTGTTCGAAATATCCTTGTCATCGGTGAACCGAATTACCATGTACTTCATAGGACCCCCTTTACTTCCTCTTTCTCGCTATGGCGAGTAAAATCAATCCCGCAGCGCCGATCCCCCCCGCAATGAGCGGAAGTTTACTCGTCGTCTTAACGGGAGGTACCACCGTGGGATTTGCTACAGTGATTGACAATCGGGCAACTTCCACGTACGCCATCACATCGCCTCCATCATCAGGCGCAGATCGCCCTGGTAGCTCCCCGGTATATCTATCAGAAGCCCGGGTAAAGTCTCCAGTACCGTCTCGCCCGGCTGGACGATCAGGTCTGATCCAACCACGTCAGCCCCGGCGCCATCCGGTTTCGTGACGTGCATTGCCGTATGTCCCCTGGCTGCCGGGCCGGTATTCTGCCACTCGACCACAACCTGCAATGTTTCTCCTACCATAACGGACGCCGGCAGGTCCCGGTAGAGTTCGCCGTCATACCACTGGACGGATAGTATCTGGCCAGACTCGACCAGCACGTAAGCTCTGATCACGTACTGGTTGGTACTGCCTATCCAAGCCGATGGGAACTGGGCAGGCATAGGCCCGTAGCTTGAGTAGGCATACATGCGCGAATCAACGGGACTGCCACTCTGATAACGGATAACATTGGCCGCAGATTGAACATAGGCCAGCCAGTAATAAGTACCGATAAGGACCGGCAGGGAAAGATTTCCAATGGCGTTCCAGCCGGTAATTACAGGCCTTTCGCCGGCATCCAGGAGGAGCTGCCCTGGCCTGCCATTGACATCCTGGTAGACGCCCAGCCTGATCATCCCACCCGGGGTCGTATCGGGCACCAGGATTTCCAGCGCGGTCAGTATTCCATTGCCCACGTTGTTAAGGAAGCGCATTCCGGAGAACACCC
>JAQTTS010000351.1 GCA_028710655.1 Dehalococcoidales bacterium | reverse complement strand
CGCGGGCACCCGTGGCTTCGGCACCATGCTTAGCCCCGTTACATTTTCGGCGCAACACCGCTAGGCCAGTGAGCTATTACGCTTTCTTTAAAGGATGGCTGCTTCTAAGCCAACCTCCTGGATGTCGCGGCAGCGTCACCACCTTTTCCACTGAGCATGGATTTAGAGGCCTTAGCCGACGGTCTGGGCTGTTTCCCTTTCGACTACGGACCTTCGCACCCGCAGTCTGACTCCCGGGCTGAAACTTACGGCATTCGGAGTTTGATAGGGGTTGGTAACCTGGTGGGGCCCCTAGCCCTGTCAGTGCTCTACCTCCGCAAGTCAACACCCGAGGCTATACCTCAATATATTTCGGGGAGAACCAGCTATCACCGGGTTTGATTGGCCTTTCACCCCTATCCACAAGTCATCCGAGCAGTTTTCAACCTACAACGGTTCGGCCCTCCACTCAGTTTTACCTGAGCTTCAGCCTGCCCATGGATAGATCACCCGGCTTCGGGTCTACTACGCAGTACTAGACGCCCTATTCAGACTCGCTTTCGCTGCGGCTCCGCCCTTAAGGGGCTTAACCTCGCACTGCACAGTAACTCGCTGGCCCGTTATGCAAAAAGCACGCTGTCACGGAAGGCAAGCCTCCCGCTCCAACTGCTTGTAGGCACATGGTTTCAGGTTCTATTTCACTCCCCTGACAGGGGTTCTTTTCACCTTTCCCTCACGGTACTGGTTCGCTATCGGTCGCTAGGGAGTATTTAGCCTTGGGAGATGGTCCTCCCAGATTCCCACGGGGTTCCACGTGTCCCGCGGTACTCAGGTACCTCGGGCGCCGCTTTCGGTTTCGCGTACGGGGCTTTCACCCTCTATGGCCGAGCTTCCCAGCTCGTTCCGCTGCCTAGTCACGGATCGCCTGATCGAGGCCCTACAACCCCGCGCGCTCGAAAGCGCGCGGTTTGGGCTCTTCCCATTTCGCTCGCCGCTACTTTGGGAATCTCTTTTGATTTCTTCTCCTCCGGGTACTGAGATGTTTCACTTCCCCGGGTTCGCCCCCTTGAGCCTATGTATTCAGCAAAAGGGTGACCGGATATGACTCCGGCCGGGTTGCCCCATTCGGAAATCTCTGGGTCAAAGCCTGCTTGGCGGCTCGCCAGAGCTTATCGCAGCCTACCGCGTCCTTCATCGCCTCCTAGCGCCAAGGCATCCACCATGTGCCCTTAATTACTTGATTCTCTAATATCGTCCTCTCTCACCCTATTTAACTTTCAAAGAGCTTCCGCGCCTCCCTCCAAATAGTTTGGTGGAGGTGAACGGACTCGAACCGATGGCCTCCTGCGTGCAAGGCAGGCGCTCTCCCAGCTGAGCTACACCCCCGAGGGAAGAAGCGTGGTGGGCCTAGGTAGACTTGAACTACCGACCTCACGCTTATCAGGCGTGCGCTCTAACCGAAACTGAGCTATAGGCCCGTTTGGTTCCAGGCAAGGACCTTAGTCCTTGCAATTAAATAGCGAGTCGGGCGTGTCTCTTTAAAGGAGGTGATCCAGCCGCAGGTTCCCCTACGGCTACCTTGTTACGACTTCACCCCAATCACCAGTCCTACCGTCGACGGCTACCTCCCTTGCGGGTTAGTCCGCCGGCTTCGGGTAAAACCAGCTTTCGTGGTGTGACGGGCGGTGTGTACAAGGCCCGGGAACGTATTCACCCCGGCATGCTGATCCGGGATTACTAGCGATTCCAACTTCATGCAGTCGAGTTGCAGACTGCAATCCGGACTGGGATGGGTTTTTTGGGATTGGCTTCACCTCGCGGCTTCGCAGCCCTTTGTACCCACCATTGTAGTACGTGTGTAGCCCTGGACGTAAGGGCCATGATGACTTGACGTCGTCCCCACCTTCCTCCCGGTTGACCCGGGCAGTCTCGCCAGAGTGCCCAGCACTACCTGCTGGCAACTGGCGACAAGGGTTGCGCTCGTTGCGGGACTTAACCCAACACCTCACGGCACGAGCTGACGACAGCCATGCAGCACCTGTCACCGAATTCCCCGAAGGGCACCCCGCTGTTTCCAGCGGGTTCTCGGGATGTCAAGTCCAGGTAAGGTTCTTCGCGTTGCATCGAATTAAACCACATACTCCACCGCTTGTGCGGGCCCCCGTCAATTCCTTTGAGTTTCAGCCTTGCGACCGTACTCCCCAGGCGGGACACTTAACGCGTTAACTGCGACACCGAGGAATGACCCCCGACATCTAGTGTCCATCGTTTACGGCGTGGACTACCAGGGTATCTAATCCTGTTTGCTACCCACGCTTTCGCGCCTCAGCGTCAGTAATCGTCCAGGTGGCCGCCTTCGCCACTGGTGTTCCTCCAGATATCTACGGATTTCACCCCTACACCTGGAATTCCGCCACCCTCTCCGATACTCCAGCGATACAGTTTCAAATGCAATTCCTCGGTTGAGCCGAGGGCTTTCACATCTGACTTGTATCGCCGCCTACGCGCGCTTTACGCCCAGTGATTCCGATTAACGCTTGCACCCTCCGTATTACCGCGGCTGCTGGCACGGAGTTAGCCGGTGCTTCCTCTGGAGGTACCGTCAGCCAAGGGGCCTATTGGACCCCAAGGGTTTCTTCCCTCCTGACAGAGGTTTACGACCCGAAGGCCTTCTTCCCTCACGCGGCGTCGCTGCGTCAGGCTTTCGCCCATTGCGCAATATTCCCCACTGCTGCCTCCCGTAGGAGTCTGGGCCGTGTTCCAGTCCCAGTGTGGCTGGTCATCCTCTCAGACCAGCTACTCATCGTGGCCTTGGTGGGCCGTTACCCCGCCAACTAGCTAATGAGACGCGGGCTCATCCGAAAGCGGTAGCTTGCAAGCAGAGGCCACCTTTACCCCATGAAGTCAAACATGAAGCACATCCGGTATTAGCAGCGGTTTCCCACTGTTATCCCGGTCTTTCGGGCAGATTACCCACGCGTTACTCACCCGTGCGCCGCTCTACTCGCTCCCCGAAGGGAACTTTCTCGCACGACTTGCATGTGTTAGGCACGCCGCCAGCGTTCAATCTGAGCCAGGATCAAACTCTCCAGTTCAAATGAATGAAGCGTTTGATCGATTGTCACAAGTCCCTGATTTAACGGGATTATGTGTTTTCGATCTTGCCCGACTCGCTATTTAATTGTCAAAGACCAGGGTCC
>JAQTTS010000350.1 GCA_028710655.1 Dehalococcoidales bacterium | reverse complement strand
CGATTCCGGAGATTACACCGGGCAGGTCTTCCCCCTCGATTCTCATCTTCTGATTGGCTTGTGCTCCGATGGCGATAAGATTGCCTCGTAGCCCGTCTTCTTGAGACTTTCGATAGTAAAGTCTTTGCCCAGTGAGGCGTTGCAGCGGACTTTGTGACACAGGCGTGTGATAGCGGCTATTTCCTTGTCCAAAATTGCTTTGGGTAATCGGTATTCGGGAATACCGTATCTCAGCATTCCCCCGAGCTCGGGGCTGGCTTCAAGAATGGTTACCGTGTGTCCTTCCAGCCCGAGGTAATAAGCGGCGGTCAGTCCGGCCGGACCTCCGCCGATGATAGCAACACGTCGTCCTGTTGCCGGTTTGGGTTCTGGCAGGTATTGGTCCTCGCTATTCATATCGTAGTCGGCGACGAATCTCTTTAACGAGTTTATCGCTACCGGTTCATCTACCCGGTTGCGGCGGCACTCTGTTTCACAGAAGCGGGGGCACACCCGGCCGCAGACCAGGGGCAGCGGATTGGATTCCTTGATTAAAGTCAGTGCCTCCCGATACTTACCCTGGGCAGTAAGGGCGATATGGCCCTGAATATCTATTCCTGCCGGGCAGGTTAGTTTGCAGGGTGCAATACAGTCACCATAGTGGTCAGAGAGGATTAGCTCCAGGGCCATGCGGCGCATGTTACTCAGGTCATCGCTGGCGGTTCTGATTACCATACCTTCGGTTATCGGTGTGGTACAGGCCGGCATCGGCCCGCGTGCTTTTTCTACCTCTACCAGGCAGAGGCGACAGGCGGCAGTAGGCTTAAGACGTGAGTCATGGCACAGGGTGGGTAGTCGAATTCCCTGCTGCTCGGCCGCTTCTAGAATAGTGGTTCCGGCCTCTGCTTCAATCCTTTTCCCATTTAACGTAAATGCGACTTTGGGCATTTCCCTCTCCTTACTGGACAGATATAGCGCCGAGACGACACACATTCATACATAATCCACAGCGAATACACTTTTCCTGGTCAATAACAAATGGCTTTTTCCTCTCTCCGGAAATAGCCTTGGTAGGACAGTACTTGGCGCATACCCCGCAGCCGGGGCACTTCTCCGAGATAACCTCGTAGGTAATCAATGCCTGGCATTTCTTGGCGCGACATTTACGGTCGCGGATGTGCTCTTCGTACTCATCACGGAAGTATTTAATCGTGGTCAATACCGGGTTGGGTGCTGTCTGTCCCAACCCGCATAGTGAAGCCCGTTTTACGGTAAGGGCCAGCTCCTCAAGAAGCTCGATATCTTCTTCCTTTCCTTCGCCATTAGCAATCCGCTTCAGCGTTTCCAGCATACGAAGGGTGCCGATACGGCAGAATGTGCATTTACCGCAGGATTCCTCCTGGGTAAAGTTAAGGAAGAACTTGGTGATGTCTACCATACAACTGGACTCATCCATTACTATCAGGCCGCCGGAGCCCATGATGGCACCGGTTTTAGTTACCGATTCGTAATCTACCTGGGTGTCTGCCATGTTGGCCGGAATAACGCCACCGGAAGGCCCACCGATCTGGATTGCCTTAAATGCCAGGCCGCTTGAGGTCCCGCCGCCGACATCAAAGACGACTTCCTTGAGTGTTATTCCCATAGGTACCTCGATCAGACCACCGTGGGCTACCTTACCGGCGAGGGCAAAGACCTTGGTCCCCTTACTTTTCTCGGTGCCGTAGCTATTGAAAGCGCTGGCGCCGTGTAGGATAATCCAGGCAACATTGGCCAGAGTCTCGACATTATTGATGGTGGTCGGTTTACCCCATAGGCCCGAGTTGGCCGGGAATGGTGGGCGGACCCTGGGCATACCTCGTTTTCCCTCTATGGACATTAGGAGTGCAGTCTCTTCACCGCAGACGAAGGCGCCTGCTCCCTGTCTAATCTTGATGTTAAAGCTGAAAGCGGAACCCTTGATATTCTCACCGATCAACCCATTATCCCTGGCTTTGGCCAGCGCTATTTCCAGACGTTTGATCGCCAGGGGGTACTCTGCTCTTATGTAGAAATAGCCTTCTGACGCGCCGACGGCGTAGCCGGCGATTAGCATACCTTCGATGACGGTATGCGGGTCACTTTCCAGGACGCTTCTGTCCATGAATGCACCCGGGTCGCCTTCATCGGCATTACAGATAATGTATTTTGGTTCCCCTTCTGCTTTACGGGCGAGGCCCCACTTGATACCGGTAGGAAAGCCGGCGCCCCCTCTGCCTCTGAGTCCGGAGGCAGTAATCTCATCGATTACCTCCTGGGGGGACATTTTGTTTAGCACCTTCCCCAGTGCTTTGTAGCCGTCAGCAGCCAGATAGTCTTCAAGCGACTCAGGATCGATTATTCCGCAGTTACGCAGCACAACCCTCTTCTGTTTCGCCAGCAGGGCTTTTAGTTCTTTCTGCGGGATAGCCCATTCGGTGACTGGGGTACCCCGGGCGATATGGTCATTGATAATGCGTTCGACTTTGTCCGGAGTAACCTTACCGTAGAAAGTGCTCTCGTTCTGAGGTGAGATGATCTCAATCAGGGCCTCATTATAGCACATACCCATGCACCCGGTCTGCTTAATCTCTACATTGAGACCCTTGTCTTTAAGTTGAGTTTTGAAAGCTTCGTATACCTTTCTTGCCCCGGCGGCTATGCCGCAGGAGGCGAGCCCTATCTTTATGGTCCACTTTTCTTCTTTTGCTAAGGACATCAGTTCCTCCTATCATGTCCGGGATATATGTGAAGATGACCTACCCTGCGGAAGCGGCTTCTTTTTTACGGATTTCTTGTATCGTCTTGTCGATAGATTCCGGAGTAAGCCGTCCGTGGGTATCGCTATTAATCATAATACATGGTGCCAGACTGCAGCAGCCGAGACAGGCGACCCGTTCCACGGTAAAAAGTTTGTCCTCACTGGTTTCTCCTTCCTTGGCACAGGTAACCTGGGCAACGGTGTCAGCTACCATCTCGGCACCGCATAGGTGACAGGCGGTACCATGGCAGACCTTAATCAAGTATTTGCCGAGCGGTTCGAGACGGAATTGAGCGTAGAATGTGGCGATGCCATATATCTCACTGGCAGGGACATTGATGTCGTCGGCTACCCGCTGTATCGCTGCCTTGGGTACATAGCCGAGCGTATTCTGAACCTCCTGTAGAATCGGTATTACGGCAC
>JAQTTS010000349.1 GCA_028710655.1 Dehalococcoidales bacterium | reverse complement strand
GCACCGTCCAAAAGTCGTTGCCGTGTCCTTTGGCGAGCCAAAACCCTTTCCTTAGAAGCTCCCGCTTGTGAAGGATCGCCGAGGTGTCGATCTGGCCCAGGCGAAGGTCAGGTGTTCCCCTCACCGTGCCCTCGGGCAGCCAGCGGAACTTGGAATAGACCAGGTCAGTCCTCGTCTCCTGCAAGAGGTGAACCAGCTTCTCAATATGCTCGGGTAAGTACTCGTTGTCATCATCAAGGTAAGCGATATACTCCCCTTGGGACATCAAAACGCCGACATTCTTGGGCGAGGATCCCCAGTCATCATAGTGATAGGGTGTGGCGTAGTAGCGGGTATGGTCTTTCTCAACCCCATAGCCGCCAAAGCAGTCTAAAAGCTCCTGGTTTTCGCCATCGGAGACAATGATATGCTCTATTAAGGGGTAGGTTTGGGCCTTGACTGAGGGGATACAGCGCTCAAAAAGTAGGCTGTTGCGGTTGTAGGTGGAGGTGATGACGGAAACAAGCTTATCCATTGTAGGCTTTAAAGATCAACCTAAAGCTGTCATCAGGCGATACCGACTCCCCAACTCTCTCGACTCTGCCGAAAGCCTTCTCAAGCCAGCCAAGAACCAAAGGCTCGCTTGGGAATGAGTAGGTGTACCCCTCTCTTTTAAGCCAGCCTTTTTCCTTCTGGCCCTTCCAAACGGGAATTTCCAAGACCAGCATTTCTGCCAAACGCGCCATCTCCAAAACTGCCTTCTCAGGATTGTCCAGGTGCTGCAGCGTAGCCAGGCACAAAACCATGTCAAACCTGCCGTTGAGCAAGTGAAGCTCATCGAGCTTAAGAAGCCTTGTCTCGACCCCCTTCTTTCTCGCCTCCTCAAGATACCGCCAGTTGTGGTCAATCCCGACCACTCTTTTTGCTCCCGCATCGAGACAATACCTGCCAATCCAGCCGTCATTACACCCCAAGTCCAATATCGCCTTGCCCTCGGGGTTAAGCTTCAACCGCCTGAACTTTTCATCCGTGAAGCCTTCCTTCTGGTAAGCCTGTCTGTCCACCACTATCGACCCAGGCAGAGAGACGGGATAGTAGTGCTCAGGCGGCTCAAAGTACCGCCGGTAGTGGGCATAGACATTCCACGAAGGCAGGCAGCCCGTCTTTCTAAAGGTAAAATCGCACCAATCGGAGAAAGAAGGATCAAGGTAAAAGAAGGTCATCCAGTGCTCGCCGATTGCCTCCCTGACAGCGCGCCTGTCCTCCTCAAAGCCCAAATCAAAGCCCTCAAGGATAAAGTCCCCCTTAAAGCCCTCAAGGGCTTTGCGGTAGTGCTTCACCTTAAGCTCATAAGTCGGATAATCCCGCCAGTACTCGGGAAAGACAAACCTCTTCGGGTCATTGAAACCTACCTCATTAGCGACGGCATGATTAACCGCGTCAACGCTGCAAAAGGGAACCCCCATCTTCTGGCTTAAAGCCGTAGCGGTAGTTGTTTTGCCTGTGCTAGTAATGCCCGAGAGATAGATGACATTCCTCATACTGCTCTATGGTCCAGATTTCCAAACTCGTTAATAAACTGAAGGTCGGACTCCTTGGTGTAGTGGTCCCCCAACACCTTTGTAAGCCTTGCCTCCGGCCAAAGCTCATGCAAGACCTCGTCGTTCTCTCTCATAAAGTCAAACCGGCCTGCCGACTGGGAGCAGTGGTGAATGACCGAGCCCTGGGCAAAACCTACCCTATAGCCTTTCTCCAAGACCTTTAGAAACAGGTCTTGGTCTTCTCCCCCGTTTCTAAAGCGCTCATCAAAGCCTCCCACCTCCTCAAACACCTCTTTCTCTATCCTGAAAAACGCTCCCGAGGGGTACATCGCTTTCTTCGGATTGTTGGTAAGCTCGTAGTTGCCGAACTGGTTAATGAAGATACCCACGCACAAAGGCTCGCCGTCTGGGTAGAACTGCTTAACCCCCACCAGCTCCTCTTTCGCGTCCACCAGCTCCCAAAGCACTTGAGGATTCACCACTAAGTCGTCATTAGCGAAGATGAGCTTGTCTGTCTCGGCAAGCCTGGCCCCCTTATTACAGTTTTGGGCGAAAGTCCCCCCACGGCAGACCATGACATTGTAGTTACGCAAAGGAATGGAGCTAAGGCACTGCGCCAAAAGCTCGGTCTGGTCATGGTGGGGAATAATGATGTCCGCCCACTTCTCGGTAAAAAGGGAGTAGAAGCGCCTGGCAATGCTTTCTGAGCCGTAGGTCGCCTCGAAATCCGCCGGTTTTCGGGCAAAAGTATAGTTGCCCTCATCATCATAGACGCTGGCCTTCTTTCCCATCGCCAAAGCCTCAAGAGTGACCGTGCCGACATATATTCCCGCCACCTCATCAGCCCAAGCCATGTCTTTCTCGATGTCAGCCGAAGGCCCTTCCCAGCGGACATTTTGGGGAAGGTCAAGCCCTGCAATAAAGCCATAGTCCGTGCCTTTTAGAAGCACTGACACCTTCTTGTCTTTGGCTCTCTCGAGGATATTTCTCACCATCGGCTCCCGAAGCTCGTTAAAGGTGCAGGGAACCAGTATCCGGTAATCGCCGTGTTTCTCCGCCTCGACAGGCTTGAACCTCTCCAAGTCAATCGGGATCGGCACAATCTCTATCTTCCTTCCGGCTTTCTCCTGCCAGTACTCGGCCACCTGCTCACGAGGCGCCAGGTATCCCCGTATCTGCGGCCGGTGGGGAAGGGGAGCATCACACTCATACTTTGAGTGCAGGTAGTTCCAGGCCGGCACTTGGGGAAGCTCGTCAAGCAAAACGGTGCTCCAGGTCTCAGAAAGAAGCATCACATCAAAGGGCCGTTTATGGGCTCCCTCCCTGTAGTCAAGACACTCAATCCCAGCTTCTTGAGCCTTGTCGGCGATCTCTCCTCCGACCTTAGGAGCCACCACCGTCACAAAGCATCCCATCTTGACCAACTCACGGCCAAGGTTTAGGTAGTACATCGGCATGCCGGTAAGCTCAGAGAAATCAAGGCAGCCGATAAGAACCGAGAGCCCGCCCTTGCGGTAGCTGAACGGAGTTCGTCTCTCACTTAATCCAGGCTGCGGGTTCGGTCTTGGTGAATCAGGGAGGTCAAAGCCTTTTTCGAGGAGCTTGGGGATTTTGGCATCCTTAGGGACGGTGACCAAGCGGCCACGGGGGTTAACAAGAGTGATAGT
>JAQTTS010000348.1 GCA_028710655.1 Dehalococcoidales bacterium | reverse complement strand
CCTATACGCTCTACGCATGATTGCTGACCATGCTGAGGGAACCTTTGCGCTCCTCCGTTACTTTTTGGGAGGAAACCGCCCCAGTCAAACTGACCCTCTGACACTGTTCCGCGCCCGGTTTCACGGGTCGCAGTTAGAATTCCGCTTTATCAAGACTGGTATTTCACCAATGGCTCCACGGTGCCTTACGACGCCGCTTCAAAGCCTCCCAGCTATCCTACACGTGATAAATCAAAACCCAATATCAGATTACAGTAAAGGTTCATGGGGTCTTTCCGTCCTACCGCGGGTATCCGGCATTTTCACCGGAACTACAACTTCACCGAGATTATCGTTGAGACAGCGTCCAGATCGTTACACGATTCGTGCAGGTCGGAACTTACCCGACAAGGAATTTCGCTACCTTAGGACCGTTATAGTTACGGCCGACATTCACCGGGGCTTCGGGTCGGAGCTTGCACCCCTTGCCTTAACCTTTCGGCATTGGTCACGTGTCACACCATATACATCCGCTTGCGCGTTAGCATAGTGCTGTGTTTTTGATAAACAGTCGCCTGGGCCCTTTCATTGCACCTCCTTGGAGCTTACGGAGTAAATCCTTCACTCTAAAGAGGGCCCCTTCTTCCGAAGATACGGGGCTAGTTTGCCGAGTTCCTTAACGATATTTCTCTCGCGCGCCTTGGAATATTCTTCCCTCCCACCTGTGTCGGTTTTGGTACGGTTACCTGTTTAACTCGCTAGAAGCTTTTCTTGGCAGCAGAGCATCGGTTGATCCGCTTTGGCCGTAGCCGCAGCGTCCATTCGCTTCTCGGAATTGTTCCAACGGATTTACCTGTCAGAACTTCCTACGAGCTTAGACTGTCACATCCAATCGACAGCCAACCTAGCTTCCTGCGTTCCTCCTTCGCTCAAATGTCAAACCGGCAGTACGGGAATATTAAACCCGTCTTCCATCGTCTACGCTTTTCAGCCTGGACTTAGGGACCGACTAACCCTGGGCGGACGAACCTTCCCCAGGAAACCTTAGGATTTCGGCGGAGTGGACTCTCACCACTCTTGTCGTTACTCATGTCCGCATAATCGCTTGTATGCGCTCCACGCTGGGTTACCCCCACGCTTCAATGCACATACAACGCTCCTCTACCACGTGCTAAAAGCACATCCGCAGCTTCGGCAGATAATTTTAGTCCCGATCATTTTCGGCGCAAGATCACTCGACTAGTCAGCTATTACGCTTTGTTTAAATGGTGGCTGCTTCTAAGCCAACATCCTAGCTGTCTATGCAATCTGACATCCTTCATCACTTAATTATCTTTAGGGGCCTTAACTGGCGGTCTGGGCTGTTTCCCTCTTGACTATGAAGCTTATCCCCCACAGTCTGACTCCCGATGTGACTGGAACGGCATTCGGAGTTTGATAGGCGTCGGTATCCCGGTAAGGACCCTATTCCAATCAGTGCTCTACCTCCGTTCCGAGCATTCATCGAGGCTATCCCTCAAGGTATTTCGAGGAGAACCAGCTATCACCGAGTTTGGTAAGTCTTTCGCTCCCACCCACAGCTCATCCAAGTATTTTTCAACATACACTGGTTGGGGCCTCCCCCTGATTTTACTCAGGATTCACCCGGGCCATGGGTAGCTCACTCGGCTTCGGGTCTACCACATGCGACTTGACGCGCTATTCACACTCGCTTTCGCTTCGGCTCCGCATCGTAGATGCTTAACCTTGCCACATATGGTAACTCGCGGACTCATTATGCAAAAGGCATGCAGCCACCCCCTAAGGGGCTACTACAGTTTGTAAGCGCACGGTTTCAGGTTCTATTTCACTCCGCTAACAGCGGTTCTTTTCACCTTTCCCTCACGGTACTGGTACACTATCGGTCATTGATTAGTATTTAGTCTTGGAGGGTGGGCCCTCCGGATTCAGTCAGGGTTTCACGTGTCCCGACCTACTTGGGATCCTACTAGAGTTTGTTTCGATTTCGCATACAGGCCTATCACCTTGTATCGGAGAACTTTCCAGAACTTTCCGCTATCGTCTCAAATCTCATGTTGTAGTCCCGCAACCCCAGCCGGCAAGCCGGCTGGTTTAGACTGTTCCGCGTTCGCTCGCCACTACTTGCGGAATCACTGTTGTTTTATTTTCCTCCGGTTACTGAGATGTTTCACTTCACCGGGTTTCGCTCTGAAGCCCTATTTTATTCAGACTCCAGTGACGGGACATTACTCCCGCCGGGTTTTCCCATTCGGACATCTCCGGATCAAAGCTTGTTTGCAGCTCCCCGAAGCTTATCGCAGCTTACCACGTCCTTCATCGCCTATCAATGCCAAGGCATCCACCGTGCGCCCTTAGTAGCTTAATCAAAAGGCTACTATTGTAACGACACGCATGCTTATTATAATCTCAATTATAAGTTGCAGTTACCCTAATCTATGCAATTGTCAAAGAACACTTCCCCGAAGGGAAAAAATGTTTCCAGCTGTTTTTTACTCCTGAGCACTCGGCTCGCCTCCGCCCAAACTTTGGCGCGGCCGGATTTCCGTTTTGCGAAATCTGGTGGGCGTGCCTGGAGTCGAACCAGGGACCTCGTCCTTATCAGGGACGCGCTCTAACCAACTGAGCTACACGCCCTGAAAGTTGGTGGAGGTAGACGGGTTCGAACCGACGACATCCAGCTTGCAAAGCTGGCGCTCTACCAACTGAGCTATACCCCCAGTGCGGTCCGACCGGCTCCAAAAACAGCCAGTTGAATGATCTCACGATTATAATTTCGATCTAGAAATGGTACGACTTGCTCTAAGTTTTCGTGGTGCTCCGGGTCGCGCCGGAGCGATACTTCATTACTGAAGCATTTACCCTATCCACCTGTCGGCCAATAAATTGGTCGATCAGGGGATTCTCCTTAGAAAGGAGGTGATCCAGCCGCTGGTTCCCCAACGGCTACCTTGTTACGACTTCATCCCAGTCATCAGTCACACCTTCGGCGCCTTCCCCCCTTGACGGGTTGGATCAGCGACTTCGGGTGCAACTAACTTCCATGATGTGACGGGCGGTGTGTACAAGGCCCGGGAACGTATTCACGGCGCCGTAGCTGATGCGCCATTACTAGCGATTCCAACTTCATGGAGTCGAATTTCAGACTCCAATCCGAACTGGGGATGGTTTTTGGGATTTGCTCCACCTCGCGG
>JAQTTS010000347.1 GCA_028710655.1 Dehalococcoidales bacterium | reverse complement strand
CTAAAGTAGCCTTGAAACAAGCATTTATTTGGGCGTCAAAAGTGCCCCACGAAGAGCGCGAAGAGTTTATGCAAGACGTGTTTGTTAAACTGTGGGATGCTAGAGTCAATGATGAACGTCTAGCCTATGCTATGGCACGGTGCGATTGGAAAAACTGGTGGCGTGATTACATGCTACACTCTCAATTCGCCCATACCACGAAGCTAGATGATACTGTGTCTAACTCGGATGGTGAATTAGTCCAATGGTCAGACTTGTTTATTGGCGAAGCTGAATTCGAGAGCAAGCTAATCTCTGACCTTGATGCTAGCCAATTGCTCTCACAATTCCCCACGTGTTTCCGCAAAATAGTAGAAAAACAGCTATCAGGCATCAGGATAACGGGGGGGGAACGTAAAATGCTGGACAAGTGGGTCAAGTCGCGTCCTACGTGTCTTGCATCATATTATGTCTAGTTGACCTGACGGGATTAGTTTAGTGTGAGGCACTGAATCAAGCCTCACAGTGTAGCAAGGTAGATTACGAGACTACCGCAACACTGTGAGGCTTTTTGTTGCCTCGCAATTCCTTAACCCGTGCCGCTCATACTTAGCGGATACGTGCAAGGGACGACGACCCAGCGCCCATTCTAAGTAGTCTTCGGGCTGACTTATGTGGGGACTACTGGGACTCATGCTAACTTTGCACGGGGAAACTGGGCACACTGGGGAATCTTGGCCGGTAGCTGGTAATCCGGCTCTACGGTGGAGACAAGACCCCCAGGATAAGGCGGAGCCAGTCCTGGCCGCACGGATGGTCAATGTACGGGGAACGGCAGGCCTAAATCTGCCAGAGGAGCGCAAGCTAAAGTTGTGCTCGTCTTCCAGGGACGTAAAAGCTGGTAGTGAGACAAGTCTGTGAGACGCCGCTATAAGAGCGTCCAACCGGGCCGGCGACGCAAGGCCGTAGTATGGCTGTGGTGGCCCCTCACTTCTCATTCCCCCACCATCAAGAGAACACGGCGCAGTCAGCATAAGCAGGTACTCTACCTGCCATCGCCCTCACGAGAGGCTCCGATGGACATAAGGGGAAAGTATCTCGCCGGTGATCGGGGCAAGCGGTCTGATTAACCGCGCAAGTAGCAAGACCCCTAAGGCCGTGCCCAGCTACGGTAGTTCTCCGCCTTCAAAAGTCCAAGGTGGGTCGTCGTGATGATGCGTGGATGTCAGGGTGGAGTACGACCAGCGTGCAGGTCCCCCACGATGGTATGGGGGATCTGTCGCTTCTAATCCTTCTGACAGGACTCTGGCTTTGAGGCGTCAAGTCTCAAGGCCAGCGATGCTTTCAGAAGCAAATACCTGGAAAGGGGGTGCTCTATGCAGAATCGCCGGATGAAATGCACTATCTGCGAGATAAAGCCCGCGATGCCTCACAGTGGCTTTTGCCATAACTGTCAGGCCAAAATGGACTCTGAGCGGGCACGGCTTCAGTCTAACCGCAAGCCTGACCTCTATGTCACCTATCAAGGCTATACGGTTGCCCTTTATCACGATAAGGCCACTGGCAAATATTCCCCTAAGCTCGTCAAGCGGGATGAGGCCAAGCTGCCAAAGTCCAAAACTCTGAACCTCAATAACTTCCTGCCGGATTATACCCGTGAACAAATCAAGAACCTCAAGCGTGCCGTCCTGAGAGTGGCGTGTGCGTAGGGATAAAAGAAAAAAGAGAGAGGTGTAACGATGAAGACGAACAAGATGCCGACTACCGTAAAGGGGAACCCTGAAGAGACGGGGCCAAAGGGGACAAACTTCAGTCTCAGAGTCAAGATGGCTGACCAGAAGCAATTGACAGCGGCTCTCAAGTTCCTCAACACCCATAACTACAGCTATACCCTCAGCCGGAGCTAGATGCCCGACAACCTGCGGGTATGGTATCCCTTGCCACCATGCCCGTAGACGTGGGGCTTTCAGCCCAAATAAGTGAGAGAGGTGAATAACATGGTCAGTCCTGCTAAGGCCAAGACAAACGGGAAGGACAAGAAGGACAAGGTTCCAGCTCCCAGACTGGAAGTGGGTCAGATTATCATAACGGACGCCTGGGAAAGGGTCTTCAACACGGGTAGCCGTGGCTTCTTCGGGCGTGGTATGGACGCTGCTGGCAAGAGATACCAGATTACCGCCATTGAAATCGGCACGAAGCCCAAGAACTAGAAACCCGACCACTTGGAGAGGAGACTGTCCTCTCCAAACGTGGGGCTTTTAGCTCGAAGTAGCTCCAAATAGCATCAAGGGGGTGCATCGTGAAAGCCGCAACGGTAGAAATCTGTTTTCATGGCGGGGACTTTAAGTTCAGGTGTCCAGAGTGTGATAGCCTCAACATCAACGGCGAAACTACCGCCAGCAAGTGTCCCGACTGCGGGGCTGAGTTTGTCATACCCGATATTGTACCCTGCGACTGCGTCAAAGAGGATGAACAACTGCCGGAGTCAATCTGTGAAGATGGCTCCATAGCGAGGGACTATAGAACGATAGACAAATATGGAGGGTGAACCATGACAATAGCTGAACTGAAGGCGCAGGACTGGCTGCGTCCGTGCGACCTCAAGCGATTCGGAAAGCGGGTCAAGATTTTCAAGACCGAGCCGAAACTGTGCGAGGACTGGCATGATGCCCACCGGCGTACCCGTATCGAGGTGTGGCAATACCTCCAGCAGCACGGGGGTCAGGTCTACACCGGCACTCACTCCGAGTCTGACCACACGAAAGAATGTCAATGGGACTCCGGCTGGCATATTGCCAACCGCACGGGGAATTACGCCGTGATTACGGCTGTTTAAGGGGGTGCGAAGTGAAAAAATAGGCATAACCTCTTGACAATGGGGAGCCTGACCAGCTCCCCTACATACTCTCTCAGGCTCCCACCTTGACGTGGTGAGAGGGCTTCGGACGAACGGGAGCAATAAGAGCAAGGGGGTGATTATGAAGTTTTTTGTCTCCAATTGGTACACCGCCTCCGTGATTCATGAAATCGAGGCGGAAACAGAAGAGGAAGCCCTTGAGAAGGCCAAAGAGCTTCCCGACGACCACGACGCCCTGGCGGAAAGTCTGGAGTACGATGATTCTGTCGTCGTAGAAACGAGGTAGAAAGATGCCACAGTGTCCGAACTGCGAAAGTGAGATTGACCACCTGGTCGAATACTCACCTGAGATTGTCTACTATG
>JAQTTS010000346.1 GCA_028710655.1 Dehalococcoidales bacterium | reverse complement strand
CATACACTCTTCTTCCAGGAGGAGCCGGCGAGGATTTCATACTCAAACCCGTGCTTACCGGCACTACTGCGGATTCTTCTGACCGCAGAGATATACTGGTGGCCGTTTACCGTCCTTCCAGCTCGGGCAGCTGGCTGTCACGTCTCCTTGTCAAAGTATTTGATCCTGCTGAACTTGACAACAGTTTCGTGCTGAATGATCTTAAGTCTGCCTGCCCGGATATACTCAGTGCCAACTTCCCTTTCATTACGGTAAATCTTCTTCCTGATGAAGAGGTGCGTATGGACATAAGAAGCGGTACCAGTGACGGAGCAGTGGTTAAGAGTTTCTCATACCGCGGAACGGATGATGCGGTAACCGCCCTTGCGCACATAGGGATAGTTCCTGAAGACCTGATAAGTCTCAGAGACGAACTTAATAGCAGCCGCAGATCAGGTAATGACGTTAACGTAGCCACTAAAATGGCCTACAGTCTTCTTCCGGCATCCGAGAATGCGGAAGAGGATTCAGATAACATTCTTCAGCAGGCTCTGGTGCTCATGCAGAACATCCAGGAGAACCAGGACAAGATGCTGAAGGACGCTGACATGCGTGACAGACTTCTCGAGACACAGCTTAAGCTGATAGATGCCAAGCTGGGTGATATAGACGAACTTAAGCAGACCCTTGCCACTGCCGTGAATCCAGATCAGGGCGCAATGCCTCCTGAACAGGAAGCTCAGGGCGGGGAAATGCCTCAGCAGGGCGGACAGCCTGAAGGACTTCCCCCTGAAGTACTCGAGGCTATGGCCAGTGCAGTACGTGATCCCGGAACAGCCGAGCAGCACGATCTTACTCCTGAAGAAGTACAGCTTTTACAGGCTGCAGCCCAGGGAGATCAGAAAGCTGCCGGAGAAATAGGTTTCAGTCCTTCCGATCACCAGACTTTCATGAACCTTCTCAGTGAGACCGAAGCGCTTGACGGTGCTGAAGGGCAGGAACAGCCTGCAGAGGGACAGGAAGGCGGCAACGTGGAAATTCTGGCGCAGATACTGCAGGATCCCGAAGGCGCTGTCAATACAGGCGGAATGGATCAGGCTATGGTAGAAGCCCTTCTTAAAGCTGCGGAAGGCGATGCCGCCGCCGCTGAGCAGATAGGCGTCACTCTTGAAGAGGTTCAGCAGGCGGCTCAGATGGCGCAGAGCGCAGGTCAGCCTCAGGAACAGGAAGGAGAGGAGCAGCTGCCTGAAGAAGAGCAGCTCCGTCAGAACTTTGAGAAAGCCGTCAATCAGGTAACGGCGTATTTTGAGCCTGACAGACTTGAAGAGCTCAATGTAACCCCTGAAGAGCTGGGAATGGTCACCATTATTCTCAGATCACCTTCAAAGGCGGTTGGATACGGTATACCTGGAGAACAGGTCCAGGCGGTAACTGACGCATATACCACTGTAACAGGCAGAAATGCCTTCCAGGGTGCTGAGCGTGAGTTCACCAATGCTCCGGATGCTCCGGCGTCCCAGACAGGGAACATGGATGCTGCCAAAAATGTTATAAGTATGAGTAAAGGATTTGAAGAGTACAGCAAGCCTGTTGCACAGACTTCCGCACTGCTTGATATGCTTCCCAAGATCAAGACGGCCAAGCTTTTCTTTAAGAACGCTGATGCTTTCAGGGACATGCTCACCATTCTGGGTGAGATACTCATAAACGTCCAGCTCAATGCTGTGACGTACAAGGACTCTCTAGGTGTTGACAGCTATAACAACCTTCTCGCCAAGTTCAAAAAACTCTACGATGACTTCGGAACGGTCATAGTGGATATGTACTCCCTCAATAATAGCAGCAAATAGCCTAAGCTCTCCGGAACAGTCCGGAATATCTTCAAAAATTACCTAACACTTACATAATGGAGAAAACTATGTTACCTACTTTAATGGATGTATCCCTCCGGTCTGAAGTCGTGTACAGGAGAACTTCGGAAGGCCTGATGTACTCTTCTGAACAGTATGATCCGCCTGAATTACCTGAAGTGTGCGATGTTATCTGCCCCTACGCTGACAGTAACACTCATCTTTTCGAGATAGTGCTATCCCTGGTACTCGAAGAGGCTTCGTCTCTCCTCCCTTCGCCGGGGATTCTTCCGGAACGTCCTGATGAGATGCGGGTGTACACCCTCAATTCCGCAAGGTCCGGCAGCGAAGTGCATGAGATGCTTCAGGCTATCCGTGACCGCCTGAAGACTATGACCTACAACAACTGCAGGTACCTTATGCTGCACGGGACCCTCATCATATCAGGCAGCACTTACGGAAGAGGCGGTCTGTGGCTTGTAGTCCTGTGCTCCGACCCGGGCAGGGTGAAATACCTGCCGACCCTCATGCCTGCGGAACTGGAGGTCTACGGTGATGTGGCGAGCACCTGCATCACATTCTACACGGAGGGGCAGGCTGCACTTATACAGAATAACGTGGAATGCCTGTTCTACTCAGGAAGGTCCGCAATCAGGTCGGAAAACCCCCTGATGAGACTGGCGGAGACCTCCGGGTACAGTCTTCTTGATGATGAGTTTTTCTGCACTCCCGCTCTATGGGATAAACCGGTCAACGTATGGATGGACATCCTGTCGGAAGCCCTGGGGCATGGTGTCAATGATGCCGTATTATCCCCGGGTACGGCACCTGAAGAATATGTTAACGTGATACTTAAGGCGGTAAGGCGTCTGGTGCCCAGGCACATACAGAGGCTGATACTGCGTGAAATGAACGAGGACGACCCCCGCTTTACCGGAGAAAATTACAAGTTCAGAGGCTATGTCGAACGCACGGCAACCTTGATGCCCGGTAATAACAGTATGATGATAAAGTTTCTTCCCGAGAACCTGCCGTTCTGTACTTTTGCGGGAGTGGTTCCCGGAGTACACGGCATGTCTCCGGAGCGTATGGAACTCACTGTAAGATACCGGTACGCTCCCCCGTTCCTGGATACTTCTGAAATGTCCCGGGCTGAAGAGTATGCTCTGGCCTGCTCTATTGCTTCAGGCTCTACCACCGGGCTGACCCTTGTAACCCTGCAGCTGGATAAGGGGGAAAAAGTGACCCTGTGCAAACCGAAGGACATTATTAAGAGAATAGAGGTACCTTTCCACTGTGAAACAGCGGACAGCATCCTGATGCTATCCGGGATCAAAGGGGGCAACTGGGATAAGTGGTACGCCGTGTGCCGCAAAT
>JAQTTS010000345.1 GCA_028710655.1 Dehalococcoidales bacterium | reverse complement strand
GGCCGGGCGCTGGACTTCCTGCTCTTCAGGGCAGAACAGCACCAGAACCCGGACTCGGCGATTGTCGCGGCCAGGGCTTCCTGGACACGAGTCATCGCTGCCGCGGCCACGCTCCAGTTTATCTGTCATCCGGATGCGCTGGGTGCCAACACGCACGGCGCCCTCACCATGGCCACCACGGAGGCATATGCCCTCCTGGGCTTTGCCAACCCGGGTGCGACCCCGCTTTGCGATGCGCTCCAGATCACCTATCTGGGCCAGCAGTATAACATCCAGAACCTGGACTTCGAAATGGCTAATATCTTCGCCGGAGACGCCATCTGCGAGCTGAAACAGCCTCTCCTTATCTGGCCGCAGGAAAGCGGTCTGGTAAGCGTGCGCTATTTCGCTGCAGGTAATGACATGCTCCGGCCGATCGGCGGCTGGATCAAGATGGCCCAGAACTGTCGGGCACTGGCAACAAGTTAATCAAGGTCGAAAACCCAATCCTGCATTAGCGTACCAACGGCTAGTGTAGAGTCCAGCTCCGATATATCGGAGGCTGCGTCTAACTTTAAAAGGAGGTTAGAGAATGGGAGCCTGGTTTCGTTGGCTAAAGGAACTCTGGCTCGGCTACAAGCAGGCCGGGCAAAACGTCGAAAGAGCGACGGCCGTCATAGCCCTGGGCACCACACATCTTTTTAATATAGTCGGTGGCCGGGTGCTGATGACCCAGATTGTCGATGAAATCACCATCGTCATGCAGGGTATCGCTACTACCCTTCGGCTATCCTCAGACCCCACCCTGGGTACTACCAGGAATATATGCCAGGACCTGGACGTCAACGCCTACGCCGTTAACGACCTTCTTGGTATTACCGGCATCAACACCGATGCCATGTTACCTCCGGCTACTGGCGGGTCGATTGAAGGCCAGACCGTTCCTGTCGTGCTGAAGGCCGGCACCCTTGACCTGATTGCTGGTGCTGCCAACACCGGGTCGGTCAGGTGGACTCTCAAGTATATCCCCATCGATGCGGGAGCGGTCGTACAGGCTGCTTAAAGAGAGGGTGGTTGTTAGCCACCCTCTCCAGTAAAGGAGGGTTGTCATGGCCTGGTGGGATAAAGAAGGAATCACCGTACTTCGGGTCGCAGCGGCTCTGCCGCAGACCAATACCCAGGATATCTTCAGCGTTGTCGGCGGCCGCATTCGCCTGAAGCTCCTGGTGGGAGAAGTGACCGTAATCATCGGCGGGGTTGCCAACTCGACCTACTTCAGGTTTACCCCAACTGGTGGTGCGGCTACCGACCTGTGTGCTGCCGGCACTGACGTCAACGCTGATGCCGTCAGGACAATGTACGGAATCACGGGCATCGTGACTGATGCCATGCTCAAGGGTGTCGGGTTAGTTCCGGCACCGACCCAGGACACCATCCTGAAGGCAGGGACCATCCATATCAGGTGCCTGGGTAATGACGGCGGAGGAGGTCGCGTGCAATACGCTCTGACCTATGTCCCCATCGATGTTGGGGCATACGTACTCGCCGCTTAACGATAAGGAAAGGAGGACTTAAACATGGCCTGGTGGGAACAGCTTAAGAACATGTTCGCGCCCAAGCCGGCATCACAGGGTCTGCCAATAGAGTTTGCCCCTGCTGCCGCTGCTCCGAAGCAACTGACCGGCGGGGCTGCCGCCACGTATGGGAACCTGGTCGAGTTGCTTGCGGACGGTGCTAATCTCACTGACGCCTGGGTTACGCATATCCATGCGCACACACCGGATACCGCCAATACCGACTACGGCATCGCTCTTTCACGTGAGGCGGCCGCCGCTCCTCCAGCGAAAATAGAAGCCCAGGTGCCGACGCATTCGCAGACCACCGTTGCGGCGGACCATCACGAAGTTATACCGCTTGACCCGCCCGCTTACTTCCCTGCGGGAACCGGTATCCGTGCGGCCTGCTATGACGTGGCGGCTGGTGGCAAAAAAATCAGCGTTTGGGTGCAAATCAGTCGTGGACGTTCAAGCACGTAATAAAGAGGTTATCGGTCAGGCTTTCGACCTGATTCACAGCATCCACAAGAATCAGGACTACCTCCAGATGATGCTGGGGTTTCATCTTGGCGGGCCGATTTGTATCCCGGACTGCGGGGTATGCTGCTGTCAGTCCATCACGACAACAGAGATATCGGCTCACTACATCGCATCAAATATCAGGCGAAGCCTCGACCAGACCAAACAGGATGAAATTACGGGCAGGTTGAGAAGATGGTTGCTTTTCAGCCTGCCCGGCGTGCGTCTCAACTTTTCCGATGATGGTAGCGAAGAAATGGATATCAGGCATCGCGAGGGGGACCTGGTCGGTAATCTCTGGTGTCCATTTCTTGGCGACTCCAAAGGATGCCTCATTTATCCCTGGCGCGACCCGACCTGCCGCGCCTGGGGTATCAGCAGACCGGTAGCCAGGCTGTGCAGGAGACCGTATTACTCCGGCGAGTCACCGGAGACGCGGTGTTTCTTTGAGGACAACCACGAAATCAGGCAAATACAACGCGACGCGGCCCAGCTAAAGGGCCTGCTCACCGAGTACGTGCCTGGCATGCTCAAGAAGGGATGGCTCCCGACACTGCTGTACCGGATACTCAAGCCCCAGGAATGGGCAGAGATCAAGCTCGAGGTACAGGAAACCAAGGATGCCCAATATGAGTCGCCGCTCATGTGGCTGCTGACGGAGCAAGAGGTCAAACAATACGTAAAGGACGAGGATATTCTGGCGAACAGTATCAGCTGGAGCTAACTGAATATTTAATACTCACTCCAAGAGAAGGAGAGAGGAAGGAGAAGGAGTATGCTAGAACTAAGAACACCGCCTCTGGCGACGGTGAGCCCCGGGGTACCCAAGACACTGCAAGAAGGATACTACGTCCGGTTCTCGGATGCCTGGCCGGAAACCCTGAACGTAAAGGGCCAGACCTTCCGGATCGAGCGCACCAACCAGGTGCCATATGACCTGTCCTACATCCTGCCGGTGAGTGATTTTCGTGATGTTGACCTTTCCAATTCGGTCGGTGGCGGAGAGGGTATCTATCCAGAGCAAAGCAACACCCTTTATGAGATCGAGATTGGCTTCAAACCCGGTAACTACCTGGCTCACTTCTACCTGCCGGCCGGGGAGTTTGTCAGCCGGTTAGAGCAGGCGAATATGACGCCGGACGTCACCAGCGCCC
>JAQTTS010000344.1 GCA_028710655.1 Dehalococcoidales bacterium | reverse complement strand
TGGGCTGGGGAGGACCGGTGCTGGACTATGCCTTTGTCCCTGCTGCTGGTAAGGGCACTCTGATAGTGTGCATGCTGGCATGACGTCTTGAGCTGCTCACCGTGTTCGCTCTCTTTGCTCCATCGTTTTGGAAGTGGCGCTAGCTAATATGAGGCTTTAGCTGATCAACTGCAGTATGGTTGTAGTATCTTGACCGGGGGAGTATAATTATCGGTGCTCAGTAACACGGTGAAATGGAAGCAATTAGATTTAACCAGATTCTGTTACCTGTAATTGGCAGCCAGGCCGATGAAGAAGCAATCCTGTTTGCTTGCAGATTGGGCAAGCAGGACAAGTGCCAAGTCCGTGTTATTCATGTTATCACGCTGAAACGTGACCTGCCGCTGGATGCCGAGATTACACCTGAAATTCAGAAAGCTGAAGAGATACTGAACCACATAGAGAGAATTGCTGCGGAGCATAGCTATAAGATAGCCACCGCAGTGCTCCAGGCCCGTGAAGTCGGACCGGCCATTGTTAATGAAGCCGTTGGCTGTGAGGTTGACCTGATCGTGATGGGTTTTGCCTACAAGAGACGCTTCGGGGAGTTCAGCCTGGGTGAAGTTGTCCCTTACGTTCTTGAAAATGCCCCCTGTCGCGTCATACTATATCATCTGGGGCCTACCTCAAATACCTAACTGAGGGATTTGGTCTATGAAAGTAGTAATTATGGGTTGTGGGCGGGTTGGAGCCAGACTGGCCGGACTGCTGGATAGCGATGGACATTCAGTGACTATTCTGGATACTGATAGCTATAGCTTTCGGAGACTGCCGCCGACTTTCAAAGGTAATGCCCTGGTTGGTAATGGTCTTGATCAGGAAGTGCTTAAAAGATCGGGCATAGAGGATGCGGATGCCTTCGTAGCCACTACCCAGGGTGATAATCGTAATATTATGGCGTCTCAAATCGCCAAGAATATTTTCAATGTGCCTAAAGTGGTCAGCCGTATTTATGATCCGCTGCGCCAGGAATTGTACAGTACCATGGGGCTCGATGCCATCAGTCCAACTACAATATTTGCCCAGATATTGAGAGAAAGGGTGGAGAGCTGAGGCAGAAACATGTATATCATAGTCATCGGCGGCGGTAGAGTAGGTTACTATCTGACCAAGGCTTTGTTAAGCGAAGGCCATGAAGTAGTCATCATAGAAAAGGATGCCGGGGTATGCAAAATCATTAACGATGAGCTGGGTGGCGTTTGTATCCGCGGCGACGGCTGCGAAGCGGCTACTCTGGCTGAGCAAGGCACCAGCCGGGCCGATATACTTATTGCGGTCACCGGAGATGATGAAGATAACCTGGTTGCCTGCCAGGTTGCCAAATACAGGTTTAATGTTGCCCGAACCATCGCCCGAATTAGAAATCCTCAGAACGAATCTGTCTTTAGAAAACTGGGGATTGACGTCACGGTAGACAGTACCAGCGTTATCCTAGAGCATATCAAGGGAGAACTACCAACATATCCCCTGACTCACCTGAAAGATCTTGGCGAGGTGGGTCTGGAGATTGTGGAAGTCAGAATTATGCCTGACTCAAAAGCAATCGGCAAGAAGGTAAAGGATCTCACCTTGCCGCCAGGAAGCAGGCTGTCTTTAATCATTCACCAGTCACAAAAGCCTCACATTCCTTCGGCTGACACAACAATCAGGGATGGGGACAGGATAATAGCAATCACTGCACCGGAGCAGGAAGAAGCACTGCGTACCGTACTCAGCGGCACTTAAAGACCGTCGGGGTGGTAGTTTCTCCCTATCCATTCATATCACCACTTCTTAACTCCCTGTGAATAGCCTTCCGCAGAAGGTTTTCTATCAATACGGCAGCAGATTATTGGATTCAATCCATATACTGGTGTTTGACATCGTCCGGGTTCCTATTATACTGTTGCCCTAACCATCCCTATGCCGATTTTAGCGGGTAGATATCTTTACGTCTATGTCTATATATTATTATGTAAATCGGGACCAGGAGGACTGATATGGAAAACAGACGCTGGACGCCACTCGTCATTTCGCTACTGGCTATTGTTATCACAGCAGGTATCTTAGTCTGGTCACGATATAGCGGTAAGCAGGCTACGGAGGTTGTCATCTCCAGTCATCCCAGCGTAGAGCAAATAGGCGAAGTCTACATCGGTGGAGCGGTTAACAATCCCGGGTTGTACCCGTTAAGAGCCGACGACAGCATAGCGATACTGGTCCAGGCTGCCGGAGGCACTAATGGCGGAACCGAACGTGATAACATCAGCCTCTACATTCTTGAGGCAGGGGAGAAATGCTCCCCACAAAAGATTGATCTCAACCGGGCTGAAGTATGGTTACTTAAGGCTTTACCCGGGATTGGTAGTGATAGAGCTAATGCTATAGTAGACTATCGTAACCAGAATGGTCCCTTCCATAATATCAGTGAATTAACCAAGGTAAGTGGTATCGGGGCTAAAACCTTTCTGCAGATTGAACCACTGGTTACTGTAGCCGAATAAGTCCAGGATGTCGGATATTGACACTTGTTTGTCTTAGCTGTGCTTGGGTAGCCGGTATCTTCGTAGGCGGATGGCTGGAATTTAACCCGCCATCGATCATTCTGCTCTCCGGGCTTATTCCCATCCCTTTGGTTCTTCGGCTCCGCCATCGTAAGAAAGAAATTATCTTAGTCGGCCTCTGTCTGGTCGCCTTTTTCGGGGGTGCCATCAGGTTTGAGTCAAGCCAGCCCGCTGTCGATGAAAATCAACTACGCTTCTACAATAATCAGGAAACGGTTACGGTCAGGGGAATCGTTAGCACTGATCCGGATATCAGGGATAAAGCTACTCAAATACGACTTGCGGTCGAAGAAGTAAGATTTGGTGAAAAGTGGCACAAGGTATCAGGTACTGCGTTGCTATTTGTACCGCGATATCCCACCTATCAGTATGGTGATGAACTCCTGGTAACAGGGAAGCTGAAGACACCCCTCCCAATTAGTGACTTTGACTACGAATCTTATCTTGCCCACCAGGGGATTTATTCATTGATGGCCTATCCTGAAGTAGAAATGCTGGGGAGGGAAGAAGGGTTTAGACCGCTGGTCTGGGTTTACTCGTTAAGAAACCGTATGTCCCAAACCTTGACTCAGGTTTTGCCTGAACCCCAAGCATCACTGGCTCAGGCTGTCACTCTGGGTATTAGGG
>JAQTTS010000343.1 GCA_028710655.1 Dehalococcoidales bacterium | reverse complement strand
CCCATAGCAGCCGACGTCTGTTGCAGCCGGGCATCCGTATTGTAGCCGAGGCCTGCAAAGAATGAGACAACGCCGTCCCGGCTGGAGAGCCCCTGAATGTCCGTGGACCTGAGATCCCTGTCTTCTTTCATCGCTCCGTGTCCCGGCCTGTAGTTCCAAGCTTCTGCACTGACGACGGCAAAACGAGGCCAAGTCCGTCAGGACGGCGCCATTCTATCACCATTCTTGTGAGCCGCGGAAGGCGCGCCCCCGAAGACCCGTGTGAAGCTCGCACTAGCTATCTCTAAACAAAGCGACACTAAGTCACAACATGGCGTTTTGTTGGGGGCCTGCTATAAGGTACTTGTTTTATGAAACGCACAACGGATTTCGATAAGTTGGGAAGCATTTGAGTATGGTCTGCAAGACAGTCTACACATATGGTCTAACCCGAGAATGACGGCAGGACCCTTATAGCGGACCTACAGCGAGTTGTACTGATGCCTGACAAATGTTAACATTAGACACAAGGTTCAAGGTTTGCATTCACGTTACCTGCTCGATTTTTCCAAATCTCCCAGGCTCTGAATGATCAATCCGCGACCACTCTTAAGAAAAGGGGTGGTTAATGAGTTACTCAGACAAGATTCTCCACTGCCGCGACTGCGATACCGATTTCACGTTTAGCGCCAGCGAGCAAGAACAGTTTGCCGTATTAGGCCATCACAATGATCCCAAGAGGTGTGCGGCATGCAGGGCAGCCCGCAAGGCGCGACGAGGAGACAACGGCGCTGGCGCAGGATACAGGAATGTCCGGCGAGAAATGTTTCCGGCAACATGTGCCTCATGTGGCCAGGCCGCCCAGGTTCCCTTTGAACCTCGTTCTGGTAGACCCGTGTACTGCAGCAACTGCTACAGGATCAGATGCCAGAACTGCACTATAGTCAACCGCAGCTAGGGGTTATCGTTTCTGTCACGCCTGACGTTTCTCAGATCGGCTGTGCTTTTTCTGCATGCAACTGCGTGTTGGTAAGCCAATGCTCCATTCCTGACAGTTGTCGGGGCGAAGACACAGGGAGGTGCCATGATCAGACAGTCTCGCAAAAGGGATTTCCGGAAACAGGACTACGTTGAGTATATCAATGGAGATGATTGGAAGTGCGAAAGGTCTCCCAATGGTGCGCATCACTGGGTGGTGGGAAGTCAGACAATTTGCAGATATTGCCACGCTGTACGTCAATTCCATACGGCCTGATTTCATCAAGTTTGCTCTGGATCGTGCTGTCGCGCTCGGAAAGCCGGCGGAGGTGAGCTCAAATAGGTGGAGGGACTCATAGCAGATGGTCAACCATGTCATAGCATGGTCGACACGAAGAAGAAATCGAGTCTGTTGGGCAATTACGGCAACGTAAATGCGGTTAGTTTGCAGGTTCGTCCGTTGACACTCCTCCGACGTTGTGTTACCTTGGTAACTGGGGACTTCCTACAATGCGGGTCGTGGTTTGGAAGTGGATGTTGTATGTCCGATTTCCTGTACCGTTCGCCTCGTCACGTTAACCGTGTGTCGCCTTTGGCGCGCCTTCGTAACCGTATGGCGCAACGCGAACCCGCCGCCACGCATTCAGGCGACTGCCAGACTAAGTCCGCGGTCACGTCACGGGACATCTTAGCGCCATTTCTCAGGTGGAGCCGCTCTGACACACACTCGCAGATTTACCAGGAATAGGTACACTGCTCCTCCATTGGGGTTTAGTGTCAAAACAAAAGGCCGGCTGCGTCCTGGCAGGAAATAAGATAATCGTCCTGAGGCCTGTCAGAGGCGTTCATCACCGGGCAGAGGGGAGAAATGAAGACTAACGTAATGCAGGATGTTCTGGCATTGATTCTTGCCGGCGGGCGCGGCCAGAGGATGGGCGTGCTGTGTCACTCCCGGCCCAAGCCCTGTTTGCCATTTGCGGGCAAGTACCGCATCATCGATTTCGTATTGAGCAATTGCGCGCATTCAGACATAAGGCGGGTGGCCGTTCTGGCCGATTACCAGCGAATGGCTCTGGCTCACTATACTGCTGATTGGCACAAGAGCACCCGCTTTTGGAATAGCCTGGACATCCTTAAGCCTGGGGCAGGTTCTTTTGCCGGCACAGCCGACGCCGTATATCAGAACCTGGACTATGTACGGCAATGTGGAGCAGACACGGTCCTGGTACTGGCCGGTGACCACATCTACAAGATGGATTACCGACCGATGGTTGATTTCCACAGGGCATCCGGCGCTGACGTGACTGTGGCAGTTGCTCCGGTACCTATCGAGCAGGCCCATCGGTTTGGCATAGTCACCGCCAACCAGTCAGGAAGAATCACGGACTTCGTGGAGAAGCCGCGAACACCCAGAAGCAATCTGGTCTCGATGGGTATTTACGTCTTTAGCCAGGAAGCCCTGCGCCGTGGCCTGGCGGAGGACGCTGCGCAGGGTGACTCCCTGCATGACTTCGGCTATTCCCTCATCCCTCGGATGATGCACAAAGACAGGGTATTTGCGTACAGGTATGAAGACTACTGGCAGGACGTGGGGACTATAGAGTCTTACTACCAGACCAACATGGCCCTGTGTCGCCAGGAGTTGCCTTTTTCAATAGACGGAACGTGGCACGTGGTGACTCGAGCGGCACCATCCTCCAGGACAAGGATTCAGGGTCTGGGGTGCGTGAGAAACAGCCTCGTTGGCCCGGGGTGCCTGATAAAAGGAGAGGTGGAGAACTCAGTACTGTCACCAGGCGTATATGTGGGGCACAAGGCTGTTGTCCGCAACTCGGTAATAATGGCAGGCGCGGTTATTCGACAGCGCAGCATCGTGGACCACGCCATCCTGGACGAAAACGTCCACATCGGAAAGTCGTGTTCAATAGGCCTGCAGGAGAAAAGCCCGGCAGAAGAAAAGAGACTCACCGTCGTGGGCAGGGGAGCCATCGTTCCGGAGTTCACCTCTATACCCGAGGGTTGCGTCTTCATACATCCCGAAGAATCCGAGGGGCATTTGAGGGTGCCGCATGCTGACCGCGATGCCGTTTCTGTGTGAGGATACCGCAGGTGCCCGGGTAATCATCTCTCCTCATGAATGGGATGGCGTGGTTGCCGCACCCGGCCAGACAGTTACCGCCTCTTCAGGCTGACCGGTAACATATATGTTCTTTTCCTGCAGAAACAGCTTCTGCCGCCAGGCCGTGAGCAGCGCTGGT
>JAQTTS010000342.1 GCA_028710655.1 Dehalococcoidales bacterium | reverse complement strand
GAGAGTGCTCTCCAACACGATGGTTAGATATTTCAATAACAACAGCGGGGGCGATGTTTCTGTTAACGAGGTTGCCTTGGTAGTGAACCAGCCCCAGGGAGGCACTGTCTACGGGAAATGGGTGCAGGCACGCGATAAGCTGGCATCCACCGTAACCGTGCCGAATACGGGTCAGCTCAAGGTGACCTATACCGTGCAGCTGACCTACCCTGCATAGGAGTGTAAGCAATGGTACCAGAAGATGAAAGGCTATACGAAGAGCTAAGGAGACTGGGGCAGAAGCTGCATATCCCTGCTCCAGAAGCTTTCTGGGAAATCGAAGTCAGGGACAGGAGTGGGCAAGTCATTCAACGCTTCAAACAGAGAAGCCATAGCTGGGTACGAAACGCCTACAACATGATGTTCTGCTATCTGGCAGGCAAAGACCTGAACAACAGCAGCTTCGGCGCCGGATATCTGAGTGTTAAAGATACCGGTAACGTGGTGCGTTATGGAGGCGGCCCGGTCTGCCTCGGACAAGGAGTATCGGTTGAAACCACCTCGTGGGGCTATCGGGGACCAGCAGGCAACGACACTTACGGCATCTTGGTGGGAAGCGGGACGAATCCGGAGGACTTTGATAACTATGCCCTACAATCCAAGATAGCCAACGGAACCGGAGCCGGTCAGCTTACCTACGTTGAATCGGAAGCCCATAGCATTACCTGGAATCCCGGCACATTGACCATGAAGAACGAGTTAGCCCGGTATTTCAATAACAACTCCGGTGCGGACGTGAGTGTCAACGAGGTGGCCCTGGCACTGCGGGGTTACCAGCCTGGCAGCAGCGTGCCCTATAACTATATGACTGCCCGTGACAAGCTGATAGCAGCGGTGACGGTCCCAAATACGGGACAGCTCAAGGTAACTTATGCCGTCCAGCTAACTTACCCGGCCTAATGAGGAGATAAATGGCACAGTACGCTGACATTATTGAGATAGTAGCCCCGTCCCAGGCGGCATCGGGCAGCCGGGTAGATATCACCATTAAGGTAAAGAATCTCTACTCAGCGCCTATCGGCATCATGGTCGGCGGAGCACTGGAGTATGGTGTATCCCCCTGGCCGGGGATTATCTTCCCATCAGACAGTGCCAACGTTGATGGTGGGGTAACTTACTCGTTTAACGGGTACTTTTACATGCCGGACAAAACTGTGACCATCCACGCGTACAGCTACTGGTACGGGGCGGACGGCTACTGGTATTTCGATGACGAGTTCACAAAGGTGATTAATCTCGCCAGCCTGACACCGCAGGTTAGCGAGTTTAAGATAGCAGATTTCACCAGAGTGTGAGGAGGCAAACTATGGAACTGAAAACACTTTCTTTAGACCTCGGAGCGTTTCGGGTGCTTCAGGAGGGAGGAGACTCGCCGGACTACGCTGCCGGCTGGTACATCGACCCGCAGACTGGACAGCGTATCTACTACGACCCGAATACCCATAAGTTCTACACGATGGCTGGCGGGGTATACATCCCGCTGGGGTATATGAATCCGGCGCCGAAGCAGGTGACACTTGCACCTGGGGAAAAGCTCAAGATAACTATGTCTTTCAAGTATTCGGGACCTGCCATCAGCAGCGCCGTCTGCTATTACTCCATCGGAGTATACGGACTATTCGGTTTTGATGAGAAGATGGTGGGACAAAACTCGAAGAGCATTCCCCAATATACGACACCAACCCAGGTAACCGACTCATATACCTTCACACTGCCGACCAACGTGGGCAACGACTGGGACGACATCTACTGTAAGATATACGGCGGCTCGCCGAGCGTCCCCCAGACCCTCTTCGGCTATGAGAATGCTCTGTTGATCGTGGGCAAAGACCCGACCATCAGCGAGTTCACCATTGCGGATTTTGCCAAGGTCTAAGGAGGATCACGTGGTACTGGATATAATCCTGGCGCCGTTGGCGCTCGAGCCACAAAACTTCAACGTGGGGGACAAGGTCAGGGTGACCGTCTCCTTCAAATACGTCGTGGGTGTCAACACCACGGTCAAGCTGGCGGCCGGACCATATTACACCAACATCTTCGGCAAGCACATGGTTACATCGTGTGTTGGGCAGGCCGACGTATCCCTTGCTGCTGCCAGCGAACCTATTCCCCAGACTGCTTCGGTAGATTTCATCCTCATACCCAAAGCCAACGGCGGCATCGATAACGGAACCTATGGGCTGAGGGTGTGGATTGAGGACACCAATGCCGTTGCCGAGCAGGACAACGTCATCATCGTCTCGGGCAACGCTGGCAGTACGGATATCTTCTCCAGCATGATGCCCATGATGATGATGCTTATGATGCTGGGGATGGTCATGCCAATGGTTACCGGTGGAGAAGGAGAGGCCGAGTGACGACCAAGGCTTATCTTGAGGCAGAAGACGTTGAACTGCTGGAGGGCAGTGCCTTGGCCTATGATCGCAGGGAAAGAACCTGGAAGCCATGCCTTATGTATCAGTTGCTCATCCGGCTGCTCTTTCGTCTTGGCTGTCGAGTATCGGAAGTCTTGGGAATCGGTGTTGACGATATCGACTTCAGGCAGAAGAGAATCACCATTCAGCATCTCAAGACTCGGATTAAGCTCTCCTGTCCTGAATGCAGCGCCAGATTGAGCCGCACCAGTAAATTTTGCCCGAGCTGTGGTGCCAGGGTTGAGAAGGCAGTTGCTTCGGAACTTGAGCACCGCCGCCAGAGGACTTTGCCTGTTGATGGTGACACCCTACAGATGCTCCGGGAATACGTTGAAGCTGGTGGGCCAGTTAGCACCAATGGCAAGCAACTCCTATTCGGTATAGACCGGAGACATGCATGGTTCATTGTCAGGGAATGCGCCGCCAGGGCCAGGCTGGGGATGCTGGTAAACCCTGAAACGGGCGAAGCAAAGGGTATCAGCCCTCACCGGCTGCGGGACGCCTTCGCCGTTAACGCGGTTAAGAAGGATGACAGCGCCGACGCCATCAGGCTGCTACAGGAGATGCTGGGACATAAAAGCATCGAAACGACCATGAGATACCGAAAGGTCGCCGGCGAGGAGCTGGAGAGGTGGTATCAGCGATTGTGGGAAACAGAAGGAGGCGAATCAGATGGGAAAGAGTAAATACGGAAGTCACGAGGAGTTCGGGGCTAACGCTCCCATTAACTGGAGAGAGCGGACCACCAGCGAGTCGTACCTGGCTGGTA
>JAQTTS010000341.1 GCA_028710655.1 Dehalococcoidales bacterium | reverse complement strand
GCATAGAAGGGTAGCCCCCCACCCCAGTGGGCGCAGACTACGGTCAGTTCCGGGTAGTTTTCAATCAGATAGTAGAGTATCTCCGGAGTAACTCTTCCCTTACCCGTGTGCTGGTGGCCAATCGGATCAGAGGAATGCGTTAGTAAGATTAGCTTGTGCTTTACCATGGTTTCAACAAATGGCTCCATCACTACCGCATTGCCCGGGTCGATTAACTGCATATCCGGCCTGAGTTCTCCGATCCCCTTTATCCCGCTCTTGGCACAGCGCTCGATTTCAGCAATGGCGGCTTCGGTGGACTGCGGCTGTACAGATGCGAAACCAATCAGACGGTCGGGATAGCGGGCGATTGACTCTAGGATGTAGTCGTTGGTCTCGACGCAAAGCTCATGGGTTGTCCAGCCGATATTCAAGATGACCGACATGTCAACCCCTTCTTTATCCATGCTGGCAATGAGCTCATCGGTGGTGGCAAGCGTAGTTTCCTTCTTGGAATAGAGAAGGGCGAACGACGGGTCGGCATCAACGTACCTGGCGCGGTTTTTCTTTATCCGGGGCGAGAAGACATGGGTGTGGAAATCGATTATCACATCGAGATTATAGCAGAAGCCTCAGATTAGCTTCAAGAAAGATTTAACCTTGCCTTTGAAAAAGGGTCGGAAGAGTGCTCTGGCGCTGGTTTTTGGATGCCTTTTGCCGCTAGTGTGGTGGCTGGTGGAGGCGGGTGATGCAATAAAGATACTCTGGGTGTAGGATAGCTAGCGTTAGGGAATAATGATAGATGGGTTTACCCGGCGATATGCCTGACTAAACAAAACCGCTGCCATCTGTTATAATGAGGTTTAATCATTTAGTAGACTTAGGAAGGGGCTTGTTGCGCTGTTTTTTATGAATAACAGGTTTGTCAACTTCTGGAAAAAGCTCTACCAAGACCCCTTCAAGAAATATCTGGTCATAGCTCTGGTTGCCCTGGGGTTTGCCATTTTCTTTACGGGTCAGGGAGAGGTAACGCCCCTTCCCAGCGAAGGCCTCGAGGTCCATTTCTTTTATCTTCCCGGCTGCTCACACTGTGAAGAGCAGGAGCCGTTTAATAAAGAACTGGCTGAAGCCTACTCTTCGATTCAGATTATCGCCCATAATTCTTCAGAACCTGCCGGCGCCGCTTTACTATCACAAATGCTGGCAGAACTGGGGGTAGATAAAAAACCGGATTTCCCGGTGACAATCTTCGGAGAGAGGGTCTTTGGCGGCTGGGTCTCAGTGGAAGTAAGCGGAGTCAGGATTGAACAAGCCCTGAAGGAATGTCTGACGGGAAACTGTGGCGCTACTGACAGTGAGGAGCCTGGCTCAGAAATAACGGTACCTATCTTGGGGAAAATAGACCCGTCCGACTACTCCCTGCGCGGTCTGGCGGTAACCCTGGGATTTATCGACGGCTTTAACCCCTGTGCTATGTGGGTACTTGCTTACCTCATATCCCTGATTGCAACCCTGAAGGACAGGAGGAAAATATGGGTGATTGTCGGCTCGTTCGTTTTCGCCTCCGGTGTCCTTTACTTTCTTTTCATGACGGCGTGGCTTAATATTTTCCTGGTAGTCGGTTATCTCAGGCCGGTAACGATAGCGGTTGGACTGGTTGCCCTCGGCGGTGGAATACTGCATATCAGGGAATTTATTAAAACCAAGGGGGCCATTGTCTGTGAGATTCAGGGTGAAGAGTCCCGAAAGAAGACCATGAACAGGATGGAGAGCATTGTTCGCTCTCCGCTGACTGTAGCCACGATAGCCGGTATTGTTGTCCTTGCCTTTGTCGTCAACTCTATCGAGTTCGCCTGCTCGGCGGCGATTCCGGCAGTTTTCACCCAGATTTTAACTCTGAACAACCTCACCACCTTCCAGTATTATTCCTACATCCTGCTCTATGTTTTCTTCTTTATGCTTGATGACCTTATTATCTTCGGGGGAGCTGCCTTTGCCATCAACTCCAGATTTGGCGACCGCTATGTGAAATACTCCAAGCCGGTAGGCGGAACGGTGCTACTCGTCCTGGGGATAATAATGCTTTTCGTTCCTAACCTATTACGCTAGGCGAAGCCATCCACCAGGTCGCAAGAATCGCCCCGATATGTCCCGGGTGTTGTCCGCTATTTGGTCGGATGGTCGGTACCGGTCTCATTACTGGAGCAGACCGTATAGCACTGCTCGCATCTGCCATCGCACGGTTCGAGATGAATGGTTACGCTGGCACCATGAAGCCTGCTCTGTATCTCTCCCTCGATTCGGTCACAGATGTCGTGAGCCTGCTCTAAGCTGAGGTCTTTATTGACTACCAGGTGAAGGTCGATATGATGCTGGCTTCCCGAGTGGCGCGTCCGCAGCTTATGAAACCCTGCCACATCGGTGCTGTGTGTTTTCAGGCAGGCTTCTATCACTTCCTCATGCTCCGCTGATAGCTTGGTATCAACCAGTATTGCCAGAGACTTGGATATCGAGCGGTAACCCAGCCGGATGATGTAGACGGCTACCCCGATAGCCACGGCAGAATCGATGTAGCTGAGGCCGGTCAGTCGCACTGCCAGCAATCCGATCAGTACTGCCAGTGCCGAGTAGACATCGGCGGCGATATTGCTGGCGTTAGCCTCCAGAGCTGCCGACCCGGTAGACCTAGCCACCTTTAACAGGTGGCGGGACAGGAAGATGCTCACTGCTATGGAGATGGCCATTACCACTATTCCGGCTCCAGCCATCTCGATGACAGCACCGGCTCGTATCCGCTGTACCGATGCATAGATTATCAGGCCGCCGGCAACCGTGATCAGGATACCCTGCACCATACCGGCCACATCCTCCCACTTGCCGTGCCCGTAGGGGTGTTCCTCATCGGCCGGCTGATCTGCAATGCGGAGGGCTAAGAAGGTAACTATACCGGCTACCAGGTCGAGCAGGCTATCGGTAGCCTGGGCCAGGACACTGAGACTGCCGCTGAGCCAGGAGGCCACTGCCTTCAGCACTATCAGACTGATAACGACAGCAATTAAGAGCCGGGCGGCCCCGGTCTTTGTGGAAAACACGGCATGTCACCTCTTACATAATAACACTACGTGAATTAAGATTTTACATCAGTTATCCCCGCTAAGACAATGTTCGATGACCCATGAATCGTTCCATTCCGGCATCGGGAAATCGGGGGTGGGTTTATATTAAATCCGCTAACTCAAACGACCATTGCTC
>JAQTTS010000340.1 GCA_028710655.1 Dehalococcoidales bacterium | reverse complement strand
TGGCAGATTATCATCATCGGACCTACCTCCACCTGGCGGCAGGAATGGGGAGAGTGGGAAGCAATCAGAGACATCGTCCAGAATGCCCTTGATGAGTGCGAGTATTACACGTTTGGCTATGACGATGAAGGGCTGTATATCCGGGACGTCGGCGGGGGCATCGCCGTCGCCGATTTCCTGCTCGGTCCGCCCAAGCTCAAGCCGGACTACGCCCGGGGTAAGTTCGGCGAGGGCATGAAGATTGCCGCCCTTGCCCTGCTGCGCTTGGGATACTCGGTAAGAGTAGCGACAAGAGACAGGGTGCTGTGGATAGTCTTCCTGGAGCAAGAGGCTGACGGCAAAGTGCAGACGCTGGCGGCGCTATGGAAACCGAACGGCAGACGACACGGAACCGCTTTTCACATCATCGGCTACCGCGGCGATGCTTTCGCAGACAGGTTTGCCGTAAACCTGCCGAGGAAGTCTATCATCGCCGATGGGCCGAGCTTGCTCAGCCAGCCTATCCGCCGTTTCAACCAGCTCATCCAGCTTAAGCTACCTCCTACGGAGAAAGATTTCCCTGAGATGGTGAAGGCGGTAGGGGCGACTTTCACCGGCCAGTCCCGCATTTATGCCCGCGACATCTACATGAGAGAAATCAACAGCCCTTACTCCTATAACCTGTGGAGCTTCGATATGGCGCCGGACCGTCACGGCCCGAAGAACGAGTCGGACCTTTGGACGGACGTGGGCAGGCTCTGGAGCTGTGTTACTAAAGTGGAGCATCTGATAGTGTTCCTGCAAATGGTAAAGCAGCCGCCGGTGATTGAGACCGACGAGAGCCACAACGTCAATATGGGCTCCTGGGATATGGGACGCGAGCTGGTAACCGGAAAGGATTATGCCGACTTCATCCGTGAAAACGCCTCGGTGTGGCGGGAAGCCTGGATTAAGGTCATGGGTGAGAACGCGGTGATCCGCACCGATGCCCGTTGGGATGGCATGGTCAGGCACCTGGGTTATGAGTCAGTAAGCGTCCAGTCCTATGTCAGGGACACCTTGGCCCGGGCCGTGACTACCGACAAGGAGCTGATAAGGACCTCACAGGAGCGACTCCGTGAGGTAGAGGTTATCGCGGATGAGAAGCTGGAGCACCGCTTTCGCACTCATCTCAAGCTGGCCCGCGCCATAACAGGGAAGGTATTTCCCTATTCGCCGCCGTCCGGAGTGCATGTTGCTGTCATTCCCCCGGCCAGCGACCGGGTGAGGACCGCCGGCATGTACAGCACAGGGGTTGGAGAGGTCTACATCTCGCTGGAAATGATGGGGCGGGCACGCTCAATGATCGATACCCTTGTACATGAGCTGGCACACCACCGCCAGTATCGGACCATGGGAGAGGCTGAGGACCTGACCCCGGCGCATGCCGAGTCCATGACCTACATAGCCGCCGAGGTGATAAAGGTGATCGCCGGCGGCGATCTCGATGATTTGCTCAAGGAGGTGGTCTGGTGATGTATCGCACTCCTCAGCAACAGACGAATGATGTTTTCGGCTTCGGCATGTTTCTTATGCTTATGGGGCTCACGGTCGGGCTGGTCAAATCGGTAGTCGATGAACCGGAGGCGCAAACGAAGTTTTTACCTATGAACCTGCCCAGTAAACCGGCAGTTACGGTCACCTGTCCGATATGCCACAGGGTAATCGAGATCCCAGAATACAATCACATCACCAGGACCGATGCCCTGAAGCGGCACATAGATAGAGAGCACAGGTCTTCGGTAACGGCTTACCCACAGACATTATCTACGGTAGGGACCGAAAAAATCCCGCTGCAATACCGCGACCTCGTCAGATGGATAGACGAGCCGCTGCCGTCATACAGCCTTGCGGTGGACCTTCTGCCGGCGGTGGAAGTGGAGGTGGGAGAGAAGAAGATCGACGCCGTTATGAAGCAACTCAAGGCTGGCGTTGAAGGTATCCAGGACAGCTACCAGTTCCGTCTGTTCCTCACCACCATGTCCAAGTTTCACGATTACAGTATTGGCAACCAGATACTCATCATGCTCCAGAAGCCAGATGCCGCCAGGGTAGCAGGGTTCAGCACCTGGAAAGACCTGGGACGCTGGGTGAAAAAGGGCGAAAAGGGCATCGCTATCCTGGCACCGGTCATGCCGCCGAGGCAAAAACCCGAGGAAAGGGAACGGGACGAAGCCGAGACAGAGACTGAGATAGAGCCGCGCCCCGTTTTCTTCAAAGTGGTCTATGTCTTTGATGTCGGCCAGACCGAGGGCAAGCCTTTGCCCGAGTTTGATGTGCCGGTGCTTACCGGTGAAGCCAATGAAGGGCTGTTTGCCGACTTGCTTGCCCATATGAGACAGAGGGGCGTCAGTGTGGACTTTGAACCGAAATCCCACATGGACCCTGGAATAAAGGGTTATTACAGTCATGCCGGCATCTGGGTACGACCTGAGGAGCCGCGGGCTCAGCAGTTGAAGACCCTTCTCCATGAAATTGCTCACTACTACTCGGAAGGCGTCTTTCGGATACCAAGGGCAGACGCGGAGACAATCGCTGAAAGCGCCGCCTTTGTTGTGGGCACCCACTTCGGTTTTGATACCGGGGTAAGGTCGTTTCCCTACGTGGCGCTTTGGGCGAAGGATAAGAAAGTCCTAGAGAACAATCTCGGCGCCATCCGCCGGGTTTCAACCGTGATAATTGATGCCCTGGAAGAACTAAGCGAAAGGATTCCGGTTTAATCACTATGGCATTGGAGCTAAGACCTAATAGAGGAGGATTTTTACGGCCGTTCGGCTGCGGGTGGTTTATCCGGGAGTATCTCCTGGGTAACGGGCCGGAAGGCTCACGTGCCATTGACCCGCAACAGGGAGCTCCCCAGGCTGACATCAATTTCGAGTACAAGGAAGCGCTTGCCCGGGCTACCGCCAGGGAAAGGGCTGAGAGAATCATCAGCCGCATGGTGGTAAGCGGCGCCGACGTCACCGAGGAGCAGGCGGATAGAATCTACGAACGCGAACTGAAGAGGCTGTCCCGCAAGTTTACTCACATGCGTTACCACTCGTTCTTAATGTACTTCGGTGTGCTCAAACGGCTGGGATGGGTGGAAGTCACCGATAAAACCGAGCCATCCGCCATCCAGGATAACTATCTACCGGCTCCGGAGCGGACTTACTACCGTCTCACGAAGAAGGGAATCGAAGCCGGAGACCAGTTCTGGTCCAATCCGCTTTTCA
>JAQTTS010000339.1 GCA_028710655.1 Dehalococcoidales bacterium | reverse complement strand
GTAAGCGGGCGTTGGCAGAGGGCTATCAGGCTTCGCTTGACCGGCAGAAGGTTAGCCTGGGCACACGAGCCCTCAAGAGCTTCATGCAGACGTGGGGGCCAACGGGCCGGGTAGATCCCGAGACTGGGGAGACAAGGGGGCCTGGCGGCTGGTACGGTTCTTATATGTCGCCCGAAGAACGGGCAGCATTGGGTATCGAGAAGGGCGGCTATGCTCCTGGTATGGCTGGTGCCCAAGCGCAGATAGCCCGGTTCTTGCCACAAATGACAGAGTACTCCCATGAGGCACTAGCGGAGATGGTCACGACTAGCGCCGAGGGTTCTGCCAGGGTGCTTGAAGCTCTGAAGACTGGCGGCAATATCTCTGCTGCTATGGGCAAGGAGTTTGAGGCTTCTCCGCTTGGTTCGCACTTGCGGGAGTCGCGCACGTTCAAGCGTTCGCAGCAGATGGGCGAGAACGAAATGCTTACTCCCCTTGGCGAAGAATTGAGGGAGAAGGGCGGACAGAGGGCGGCACTGCTGGACTTTATCAAGCAGAAAGCGGGTTCTGCCAGCGAGTTCGTGCAGGCTGGATTCAAGGCGCTACAGCACCAGAACGTATCACCGGAGATGCGCCGGGTAATGACCGCGGCTCTAGAGCAGATGGGTGGAGCTGCTACACAACAGCCCGCCGTTTCCGTCGGAAATGTAGAGCAAGTTGCTGCTGCTGTTCAGGCAGCAGAGACGCCGAAGCCTACCATTCCTAGCTCCCAAGGTGCTCTGTGGATTGACACAGAGACAGGCGGCCTTGACCCAGAGAAGAATCCTCTCTTGTCCATTGGCGCTGTAGCTCCTAGTGGCGCAACGTTCTACGCTCAAATCAAGGCCGCCGAGGGCATGGAGTCTGACGCCAAGGCGCTTGCGGTAAGTGGGCTGGACCCAACCGAGGGCAGGCCAGAAGCAGAGGTAATGCAGGAGCTTGCCCAGTTCATCAAGGACAACCCGCATGAAGTCATAGGCGGGGCCAACATCGAGGGCTTTGACCGTGGCTTCCTGGGCCATGCACAGATGCGTACTGGTGTTGACCTGGGCCTGTCCAAGAAGCCGGGCCTGGACGTGTTGGAGCAGGGAAGAAAGCTGGACTTGGGCAAGAACCTGGATGAGATAGCGGAGCAGTTTGGCATTAGCCGATCTGGTGCTCACAATGCCCTGACTGATGCACAGATGGCAGCAGCCACGTACAAGGCCATAGAGAAAGACCTTGCCGCTTCACCCAAGAAGGTTGTCAACCCGGCAGAGTTCGCACAGAAGATCAAGGCTCCTGGGGGAGATATCGCAGCAAGAGCCAGGGCTATCACTGCCTCCAAGATGAACATTGACCCGTCTACTATAGAGGGCAAATCGCAGCTTCTCTTGAACATGATGAACCTTGGCGGGCGGCAGGCTTCTCTTGGAGACTGGGTACACGAAACCTTGATCTCGGAGATCAAGCAGCGGGGATATGCTGGATTCAAGGGCAGTGAGTTTGAGGTAGAGACACCCGAGCAACAGCTATCGGCCTCTTTGACCTTGCCAAGTGGGGCAGTAATCGGAGCACATCCAGACCTATATGTTCCCGGCAAGATGGGGTTTGACGTTAAATCAAACCGAATGCCAGCGGAGCACTATTCTCCGCAGCAATCGGTACAGGCCCATTCACTGGAGATACCGTTTAAGCTCATCCAGTATGACCCGGCAGAGGCAGAGAAAGCTAGGGCATCTGGTGATCCGGCAGCAATCCAGGCGTGGGTAAAACAAACCCTTAGCGGCGGCCCCGTAGATGTTCCCCTGATGTCTATGGAGCAGCTTGAGCAAAGGCACGAGGCAATTGCACAGGCAGCGCCCGAGTTGCAGCCCCTTGCAGAATCTGGCCTTGCCTCTATGTCACCGGAGCAGCAAGAGCAGTTCAAGCAACTGAGTTACGGGCAGCAGATAGATTGGGGGGTGAACGCTATCCGTGGGGGAGCACCGCCGACACAGGCTCACCCTACAGGCGGCACCTTTGGGCAACGGCAGTATACTAGTAGCCTTGCGGGTAGGACACAACCCGCAGCGCCGACACAGATCGCGGCACCAACACAACAGCAGCCTACACAGCAAGCGCCCCTGAATGTCGGTGGCCTTTCCGTTATGGATCTTGGTGGTACGCCACATATTGTCATGCCCTTGCCTCAAGGTGGCGGTCCCGTTCATGGTAAGTTTTGGCTCACGGACATTTCGCAGGGTGCCAAGATCGCAGAGGGACCGGGGCATCTCCCCTCTGGCACAAAGGGCACACTTGAGCAGACCGAGCGCCTTTTCAAGATGCTCAACGAACAACTTGAACCAGCAGTAGACAGGCTTGAGCAGTTCAAAGAGGCCGTAGCGGCGGGTGCCGAGTTGACCAGGGACGAACGGGCACAGCTCGGCCAAGACCTGGGTACATGGCAGCGACTAGGGCCACTGTCGAAACACATCTCTGGATACTGGGAAAAGACAGCGGGCCAGTTCGAGCGGGCTCTTGAGGGAGAGGGCAAGTATAAAGATATCACAAATCTGAGATACCGCCTGGGCGCAATGAATGAAGAGGCCGAGCTTGCCAAGCTGACCATGCAGGCGCAGGGCATCGACGTTAGCGGTAAGTCGCCAAGGGGCAGGATGGCACAGCTCCTTGACGAGTTCTCCATTGGCGGTGCCGCTATCAGGATGGGTGTTATTGGCCGGTTCACGACTGGACAGGTAAGCCAGTGGCAAGAACAGGCTATGCCCTATCAGCAATCCATGTTGGGGTTCCAGCTTGCGATGGGTATGCCCTACGAAGAGGCCATGCAGGGGCCGGTGGGCCAGATTACGGCATACCAAGCAGCGTTGTCCCGATACCAGACGGCGCGGGGCGTTGCTTCTTTACAAGGTAAAATTGGCGCACAGCAGATGCTTGGTCTGTACCCATCGGAAGAGATGGGAACGCTCATGGGCCAGGTGGGAGCACCCGTTCTCTCCGGCCTGGGTGCTGGCCTGATGACTGGTGTTGGCTTGACTACGGCGGGCAATCTCCTGGGTGGAGCAACGGGTGTCCTGGGTGGGATCGGTTCGTTTGCTACGGCTGCTGCTGCCCCTCTTGCCCTTGGGGTTGGCGCGGCTGTTGGTGGCGGCCTTGCCCTTGGGCAAATCTACCAAGCGGGCAGCACGTCCAACCTACAGCGGGAATGGTCCGAGATTGCAATGGGGCAAAGGGACCA
>JAQTTS010000338.1 GCA_028710655.1 Dehalococcoidales bacterium | reverse complement strand
CTGCTCTGGCAGGAGAGGGTATTTTGATGAAGGCCGGAAAACTGCGCAGCAGGGTGATCATTCAGCAGCAGGTGAAGGCGGAGAATGCCATCGGAGAAGATGAGATAACATGGGCAACTTTTGCCACGATCTGGATGAAGATCACGCCAAAATCCGGGCAGGTCTACTATTCGGCGCACCAGGATGATTCCACGGTTTCAGGGTACTTCTCCATGCGCTATCTTAAGGGCGTTCAGCCGACCATGCGGATCCTGTATGGGGACAGGATGCTTTCCATTATTGCCGTGTGGATTCCCGAGGAGAGAAAGAACGAATTGATGGGCACCTATGCGGAGGCACTTGACTGAGATCATTATCGAGGGGATGGCGGAGCTGGAGGGGCAACTAAAGAAACTGAGCAAGCAGCTGGGAGCTGACAAGGTTGAACCGGTTTTATATGAGGCGGCCAAAGACCTGGCCCAGGCCATCAAGTCACACACACCCAAACACACCGGCCAGCTGCGAAAATCAATCCGAGCCAGGAAGCTCAAAAGATATCTGGACAATGCAGCTGCAGGAGCAGGCGTCGATCAGAAAAAGGCACCTCACGCCCATCTGGTTGAGTACGGCACTGCCCAGCGCCATCACAAATCTGGTAAAAGCGTCGGCTCGATGCCGGCAAGGCCCTTTGTCAGGCCAGCCTGGGATGCTAACCGGGAACGCATCACCCGAAAGGTAGTCGACGATTTGAAAGGACTGATAGATCAGTGCTTATAGAACACGCACTAAAAACCTATCTGGAAGATCAGGCGGGGCTTACGGCCCTGCTGGGAGATTCCAAACTATATTATGCAACAGCCCCTCAGGATGTGAAGTCCCCTTATCTGGTCATGACCAAGATATCATCCGTGCGCACCCATTCTCACGACGGGGATTCCCATTTGGCACGCACACGCATGCAGTTCTCTATCTGCGGTGAGATCTTCGGTGGATATTACGACTGCAAAATGATCGCCCAGCAGCTTAGAGCTGCCCTGCAGGGCAAGACCGGTTTGATCGGGGATGCCCCCGGCGTCGAGATAGGATCATGCCTCTATGACGATGAGGTTGACAGCTATGACCCCGATACGGGGCTTTTCCAGATATTCGTCGACTATGTGATTTTGCACTACGACTAGGACTTAAATCGCTTCATTCAATTAAAGCGCCTGCGGGCGCTTTTTTTATTGCTCAAAACTCAAGGAGGTTAGATATGACATCTTCAGCTAAAGCAGGCTTCGGGGTCACCTTAACCTGGAACGGGCAGGCCATTGCCGAGGTTAGCGAGATCGGAGGCCTGAAGATCACCACGGAGTTCAAGGATGTTACCAGCCATGCATCGGCCGGCAGTTTCCGGGAGCAGATTGCCACGCTCTCCAAGGCCGAGAACCTGACGATACGGGGGAATTTCATCTAGTCTGACACCGATGGCCAAATCGCCATGCGCACAGATTGCGCCAACAAGACGCCCCGCACTGGCGTGATCACCTTCCCGGCCTCGGTCATCGGCACCTTTACTTTTATTGGCTATCTGGCCAGCTTCGAGATCGCCGGGTTCACCATAGACGGATCGCTTGAATTCATCGCTGAGATCGCCATAAACGGCGAACCAGCTCTGGCACTCACGGCTTCAGGCGGACTGTCTGCCTTGACCGGCATCGAGGAAAATGCCGGTGCTGCACTGGACTTCATACCTGACTTCGCCAATTCCATCTATCTTTACACTGTAGCGGTCAACACGGCCTCGACCTACGTTAAATTCACGCCCACAGCCACCGCTCACACCATCACCATCCTCAACGGCTATGACGGCAGCACCACAACGGTAGCCAGCGGCAACCAGTCCGGACCGCTTGCCCTTGGCGGAGCCAACACCGTCACCAAATTCACCATCACAGCTACGGAAACCGGCAAGGTCTCCATGGTCTACGTCATCTATGTGACCCGGGCAGCAGCCTGAGGGATATAAGAGATGGTGAAGATTCAGTTGGACAGAGAACGCCATCTGCTGCGCACCTTTCGGGGCATGAAGCTCTTTGAGGAAAAGACCGGCAAATCCATGCTCAGAGGCTTTAATGCCGAGGAATGCACGTCAGATGATTTTGTAGCCCTGCTGTGGTCGCTGCTCATTCACGAGGACAGGGACTTAACCATCGAGCAGGTGGAGGAGTTAACCTCCCGCATCGATGCCCTGGATATCATCAATGGAATCGCCCAGGCGCTTCAGGGCTGACAGCCCGGGTTGGCTGGAGGTCTGGTCCATAGCCCGCTATGACCTCCAGCTTTCCGAGGCTGAATTCTGGGATATGTCGGTTGATGAATTTGACGCCCTTCTCAAGCGGCACAACCTCAGGCTTGAACGGGAGGACGCCCGTGCAGCCCTCATCTGCTCGGTGATGGCCAACATATTCAGGGGAAAGGGTAAGCCATACAGGGTTAAAGATTTCATGCCGGGCAAAGCTAAGCGCAAGCAAACACCCGCTGAGATGGTCGAGATACTGAAAGGTTTCACAGCTATAAGAGGAAAAGATAGTGAGCGAGTCTCCCCAAATAGGTGATCAAAACTATGGTAGGGAGTTGGGTTATAAAGCTCTAACGACAAGGTATATTTGGCACGCTTGCATTGATTGTGGAAAACAGAGGTGGGTAGTGCTTGTACGTGACATGCCCATTCATCAAAGGTGTATTAGCTGTTCAAGGAGACGTTATCCTAAGCGATATCTATCTGGAATAACCAAGCAAAAGATTAGCAACTCACACCTAAAGGGAGAATTAAGAAACGGTAGGCATTTTAGATTATCTCCAGAGGGATATGTTTTGGTTAAAGTGCAACCTGATGAACAGTGGTATCCGATGGCAAAACAAAAAAATCATTTTGTGCTAGAGCATAGGCTGATAATGGCACAGCATCTTGGCAGGCGCTTGTTACCTTGGGAGATCGTACATCATATGAATGGTAATAAAGTAGACAACCGGATTGAAAATCTAATTGTCTTTAAGTCACAAATAGAACATTTGCCATTGATAGCTATGCAACGAGAGATCAATCTTTTAACAAAAGAGAATGATTTACTCAGAAACCGTATTACGGAATTAGAAGTTGAGAACGCTATGCTTAAGGTACAAGGAGTCAGGTGATGGCAGAAGAATTTAAAAAACTATTTATCGTCATCGGTGCCAGGAACGACGAATTCAAGAAAGGCCTCAAAGAAGTTGAGAAG
>JAQTTS010000337.1:2272-3251 GCA_028710655.1 Dehalococcoidales bacterium | reverse complement strand
TGTCAGAAGTGCGGTAGATCGGCAACGTGGCTTGAACTGGTGCATGAAAAGGGTAAGGGGCGTGGAGGGAAGACAGACGAGGAGAATTGCAAGCTCTGGTGTTGGGACTGCCATCACCCAGGGGGAAAGCTAGGAAGCCATTTTAACCAATAGGGAGGAGCGATGGAACTGAGACTTTTAATTGACGATCTGGATGGCGAAGTAATGGAATTTACACTAGAGGATATTGGGAATTGCTATCCATCAGATGATGTTATCTACATTGATGGTATGCCGTGCAAGTTATCAACCGCCAGAGCGAAAGCCCTTCTCAAGCCCACTGAATCCCCCTCTGCCCTGCTATCGGAGGAGGAGATTTGCCGATGCCTGTGTGAAACAGATGGCAAAATAACTCCCACTTCCTGCCAATGGATGAACGGCTGTTGGCATTTGAGAGAGCAAGCAAATAGGCTACTCCAAGCCCAACACGCCCTCGACCTCTCACGGATGCCGACTCCTACTTATATGAACAAGTGGGAAAAGGAACATAAGGTCTGGTCGTGGACTGAGGCACTTGCAGAAATCAAATCCCGGCTGGAGGGACGGGCAACTGATATGTGTGCCGTGCAGGGCATTGAGGAGGGATAGATGTTGACAGAAAAAGAAATCAGTGTAGGCCGCTGGTGGAATCGGGCATGGAGTTTGGTCGAGGGATGCACTCCGGTATCCGAAGGCTGTCGGAATTGTTGGCTTAGGGCGATGGATCGGCGCTTTCACCGAGGGGGGCAGGTGAGATTCCGAGAGGATCGGTTAGAACTTCCGTTGAAGGTGAAGAGGCCTACCGTGTGGGCGATCTGGAGCGACCTGTTTCATGAGAAAGTGAGCAATCATGAGTTAGACAGAGCGTTTGCCATGATGGGTAAGTGTGAGCAACATACATTTATGTTACTCACAAAGCGGCCAGAACGGATGGTGGACTATATTCTCATGGCAATGTGTG
>JAQTTS010000337.1:0-2262 GCA_028710655.1 Dehalococcoidales bacterium | reverse complement strand
TATATCAAGGATACTATGAGGCATTAGAAGAACTGGGCCGTCCAGATGTTTCCCCGCTCCAGAATATCTGGCTCGGAGTCACCGCCGAGAACCAGGAGCAAGCCGACAAACGGATTCCGCTACTTCTCCAGACACCGGCAGCGCACCGATTCGTGAGCATCGAACCGATGTTGGGGACGGTTGATTTGGAACAGTATCTAATTCAATGGCAATGCCCAGAATGTAAGGAGTGGAATTACGGGAGTTCCTTCTGTGACGCTTGTGGTATGGATCAGTGGGAGAACCTAGATGACGCTAAAAACCGTGGTCTCGATTGGGTCATCGTAGGTTGTGAGACAGGCCCAGGGAGAAGGCTGATGAGCCTTGATTGGGTGCGCTCCATTCGGGATCAGTGCCAAGCGGCGGGGGTGCCGCTATGGATTAAGGGGTTACAGGACGCTCTAGTGAACGGCAAAGTGATTGACGATATGGCCGAATGGCCGGAAGATTTGAGGATCAGGCAGTTGCCGTGGTGATTGCGTGGAGAAAGGGGAATGCTTTATTACGATAACGGCACAGTGCAACTGTACAACGGGGATTGCCGAAACATGGCAGAGATCCCGGATGAGTCAATTCAGTGTTGTGTGACCTCTCCGCCTTATTGGGGTTTAAGAGATTACGGAGTCGAGGGGCAGATAGGGCTAGAGCAAACGCCAGAGGAATATGTAGCCCAGCTCATTTCCGTCTTCAAGGAAGTATGGCGGGTGCTGAGAAAGGACGGGGTGCTGTGGCTGAATTTGGGTGATAGTTTTTATGGCTCATGGCAGAACTACGGTGGGGGTAACAGAGGAGCAGGTAAACAACGGCCAATAATCAAGGGGAGCAATGCTCAGAATCCGGTATGGGAAGGACTCGAGGAGAGCCGCCCTGCCTCAACGTTACCTCATAGCGTCCTCAAGCCCAAAGACCTAGTAGGAATCCCCTGGCGATGTGCCTTTGCCCTCCAATCCGATGGCTGGTATCTCCGCTCAGATGTCATCTGGTCAAAGCCCAATCCCATGCCGGAGAGCGTGACAGACCGACCTACCAAGAGCCATGAATATCTGTTCCTGATGGCTAAGAGCCAGAGGTACTACTACGACCAAGAGGCGATTAAGGAAAGATGCGTTTGGGACCTTGAAGGAAATGGCACACAGAAGCGCAAAGAACGCCAAAAAGAGGGATTAAAGTCCAACCCGAGCTCTTCTAAGAACGGCATAAGACAGAGCGGTAAAAATGAGGAACTAGGCAAGCGTACTTATGATGGTTTCAATGAGCGTTGGGATACAAAAGAAGCCGAAGGGCAAGTAGTAACAAGCCGTAACCGCCGCTCCGTCTGGACTATCGCCACACGGCCATTTAATGACTGGGGATACGATTATTCCTCATCTGATTATGTAGGCGACGATGGCAAACCCTACAAAGTGTCACAAGATTGCCCAATTCATGGGCAACATCACGGAAAAGGAACTCAGAAAAGGGACGTTTGTGATGAACAACAAGGTCATGTTCAGAGTGACACTTCCGGCAACGCCAAGAATCCCGATCAAGCGCTTGAATCCGAATCCGTTTCCATTCCTGGCCCCTCCGGGGAAGCGCCAACTGACGGTAATGCGAATGGGCAAACTTTTGGAAGCATGGGCGGGAGCAGAACTTCTTGCCAAGATAAGGGTAGGATTCAAATACCTGACCACATTGCAGACATTCAAACGACACCCGTTTCCAATTCGGATTGTTCACCCCACGGTTGTTCTCAGATTGCCATGCAGCATAGCAATCAAAGCCGCAAAACGGGCCGCGTTCTAGTGACCAGTTCTCCATGTAACGCTTCCGCAGAAAGTGTTTCCCACACTGGCGACAAATTAAGTCCACCTTTGACGGCTGGTTTGGGTGACCACATTTCCGAGAACAATAACGGGGAGGATTCCGCTTTAAGTGAGAGGGTGATAAATCCTTTGGCTGGAAATCTTTGCCACACCGTTCACATATCACACTCTCATTATAAATGTACCTGTAAGATAAGTCAACTTAGCCACTTTGCCACATTTCCTGAAGACCTGGTAGAGCCTTGCATCTTAGCGGGAAGTAAGGCGGGAGATACCATACTAGACCCATTCGCCGGAAGTGGCACAGCCTTATGGGTGGCGCAACGACTAGGACGGAAGGCAATCGGCTACGAGATGAAGGAAGATTATTGCAAACTGGCAATCAAGAGGATGCCGCAGTTAGCAATGGCCCTCAACG
>JAQTTS010000032.1:5649-13226 GCA_028710655.1 Dehalococcoidales bacterium | reverse complement strand
AAAAGCGGGGTCTCCCCCGCTTTCCTGCGTTGGCTGTTTTCTGAGTTCAAGCGTTCAGTTCAGGCTTATGCTACGGCGACTGGTTCTTTTGCCTTGCTTCGCTTCCGCTTCGGCTTCTCGGCTTTGGTGATTGCTTCGGCTTCGGCTACAGCATTGGCTTTCTCGGCTTCTGGCTCGGTTGGCTCGGTGTCCTCGGCGGGTTCGGTTTCTACCTCAACTGGCTCGGCGGTCTGTGCCTCACCTTTCGGTGTCTGGCTTTCACCCGCAAACATCGGCATTACCACAAGCTCATAGTCGGGAGAGGTAAAGAGCATTGGCGACTTACTGTCTACCAATTTAAGCTCCACCATCCCGCCACAAGCTCTTAAGGCGTCAGCAAGGTAACTGCCATCCAGTCTTATCTTACCTTCGCCCTGTGTATCGGCGGGTATCTCTGCCATTCCCTTATCATCGGGACTGGACATCGTGAGCTTGCCGTTGCCGATTGTGAGGTCTATCGGGTATGCCTTGCTGTCGGACAGGACTTTGAGTGAGCTTACCGCCCTGATTGCCTCGTTAGTATCAAAGCTAACAAAGGTATTGAAGTCGGCGGGTATGAGCTTCTCGTATTCGGGAAAGTTCCCATCAGCTCCCCGCCATTTGTAGCGGATTAGCTCCGTGTCCAGCACTAGGCTCATTCCGTCAAGGCTTTCCCCGCTTTTCTCAAAGCCCACTCTTACCCGATAGGCACGCCGTAAGGCACTTATCACCTCCCTTAACTCATCCCGATTTATCAGGACTTGCCCCTCATCGCCGTCAAAATCCAACTTCACCACAGCTAACCTGTAGCCATCGGCACTCACTAACGTGAGCTTGCCGTCTGCCACCTTGAAAAGGACACTCTGTAAAACAGGTCTGTTATCCTCTTTAGCAGTAAACGGCACGACCCTTGACAGGGCTTCCGATAGCTCCAGTGCTCCGAGGTTAGGCTTGACGGAATTAGAAGGACTTACCCTGACATCACAGAGTGTTAGAGGCGTCTTATCGCCTACCCAAGCCATATCGTCAAGGTAACTGGTATTAGCTCCGCAAACCACCTTCAGTCTTTTATCGGCAACCCGCAACCCGCTGGCATCGCCGTTAGACGAGGGAACGATTTTTACCAAGTAGCTCCCTCAACATCAAAAGAATACCCATTGAAATATGCGTCCCTGGCGAGCTGAGAGGTAGGCGATGAATCGTTACCTCTTCACACGCCGCCAGTTTTTCCACTGTTGTCTAATTGCATCTATCGCTCACGGCACAGCTATAACCGTTCCTTGGAACCAGAAGATACTACCAGGAGCTAACAGCCGGTCACCCCCTTAAAAAAACGTCCGCATGGCTCGCTGCATGGCTGTAATGCAGCTTGTTAGCAGAAAGTTGCACAACAAAAGATACGCTTCAGGAGGAACAAATGACCGAGAAACAACAGGACGACACCATAAAAGGTCGAATAATGGGGCTACTTCAGAAGGGTTATAACCGCGGCCAGCTCATTAACGACTTTAGTTTTGCTGAGCGCACAGTGGATAGTGCGATAAAGGATTACCGAGAGCAAGGGGGTAGTGAAGCTGACGAGCCAAAGAGAAGTGAGGATTTAGACTCAAAGGCACTGTCCTTGCCAGCCAAGCTGGATATCAGGCAGGTTATTGCCCCCGAATATCTTATTAAACATCTGTCTTTTGTCGACGGTGGCCAGAGACAGACGTTCGTTGATGCTTTGCTAGTGTATGAAGCTGCCCGGAGGTCGGTGATGGAGGATATTGTCATCATTCAAGGTCTAGCTTCGGCCCAGGCACAGATAACAGATACACAGCTAAAGCTTCTGCGTGAAGCCAAAAGCGACAGCAAAGAGGTCGCCCATGCCGCCGCTGAGGAAGCCGCTTGGAGAGTGGGACAGCAAGTGCAAGAAGTGGCACGACAAACAGCTAAACCGGAGAGTCCCAATCCTATGGCTTCTATGTTCACCCAGGCCGTCCAGCCCTACTTCTCCCAGGCATTAGGGCAAATGTTTGGTATGTTCGGTAACTTTGGTGCACCAGGCGGAATGATGCCGCCGCCAGCCGGACAGCCAGGGCAAACACCCCCAGGTGGAGGGCAACCGTCAGTTGCCCCACCCGGTAGTAAAAAAATAAGTGACGAAGAAATGGAGGCAGCTTTCAATGACAAATAATCCGGAAATGCAAAGGCAATTTGATGCCGCCAAGCAGATGGCGGCACAGACTGGAATCGGTGGAGCGATTTACCTTGATGTTGATCAGGCCAACGGATCCCTGAGGTTGAAGTTCAAGGTAACGCCGGTAGAAGAGCAGGCCAAACTTGTGTCCAGCTTGGCTTACGTCATTGCCCAGATGAGCCAGTCTTTTGGTTTACAGGTGAATATTCGAGAAGGAAAAAACGGGGAGGCCAATAATGGATGAGTTCAATTGCATGTTTGGTTACATGATGGAGAGAGCTATGACCATGGTGGCATATTGCACGTTAGCAGCCGTTGTCGAGAAAACATTAGCGGCTGAAAGAGAAAAGGTCAAAGTCGCACTAGGCCATAAGCCGACCCAGGAGAACTGGCAGGACTATTATAACCTGCAACAGGAGAAAACAGACAGGCAAAACACTCGTCAGCGGGAAATCGACAGGGAGAAACTCCGCCGCCTGGTAATGGGAGAAGGGGATGCTTCCTTTAATACCCGGTAGAGGCGGATTTCTACGGCCTTTCGGCTGCGGCTGGTTTATTCGTGAGTATCTTTTGGGACATGGTCCCGAGGGTGCAGCGGTAATTGATCCCGAAGAAGGTGCTTGCCAGGTCGATATTTTCTATCACTACAAGATGGCTTTGCACCGGGCCTATGCCGAGGATGCCGTAGCCTGGGAGGATGAACAACGCATCAGAAAACGCAAGCCCATCTATACCCCAGAGGAACATGCAGAAAGGGCAGCCTGGTTCTTGAGCCGGATGCCGTATAAGCTGGTCAAGTGTCGCTACCATAGCTTTCAGAGATACTTTCACTGGCTCAAGCAGCTTGGCTGGGTTGAATTTACCGGCAAAGAGGAAACCTCAAGCGTTCAGGAGAACATGCCCAACTACCCTGAAGCCCCACCCAGAAGATACTATCGGCTTACATCTGAAGGAATCCAGGCACCTGACCGGCAGTGGTCTAATCCCCAGCTCACTCTTTACCCGGAGCGGGGCTTAGATTACTTCAGGGAGAATAGGCGGGAACACAAGTATGCCAGGAAAGCTCCAACTAAGAGCCGTAGGTCAAATTCCGCTACGGATGTACTTTAGTCGTAATAAAAAAGCGGCGGACGGTTTGGCGGACAGTATGATTGATAAACCTTCATACTGTCCGCCATTTTTGTAGCTAAAGCGGACGGTAAGACCGGTTCGGACGGTTTTTCCCGGAATAATAAATAGCTCTGCTGATTTGCAGCCCTGTTGTTTTGACAGGGCTTTTTTGTTACCCAATCGAAGCCTCTTTCTCTCGGAGAGAGGGGGATATTCCAGCTAGGTTATCGGATATTACTTTATGACTTTTTGTTGGAAAATGAAGCTGAAAACAAAAACGCACTTTAACAATTGAATACGCCGTGTCCAGAGCCTTGCCTTGTGGCTGGCAATAAAAATGCCCTGGGCTAGATTGCACCTAGCCACAGGGCAAATCTAACAAAGGGAGCGTGTCCACAATGCTAGACTATCAGGAATATACCACAGAGATTGACAACCATCAAGGCAACGGTAACGGCAACGGATACAGCCATCTACAGGGTGATTGGGCACTATTCTATAAGGTAGCCAAAGGCTTCACTCGCAGGGTAAGACCAGAGGATAGACAGGACTTCTTACACGACCTCTTGCTCACTATGGCGAAAGTGAAAGCCAAGTATCAGGCAATCGGCAAGGAATTAACGGAAGCGGGGTTAATCAGGGTAGCCTGTTACGATGTCGCCGACTACTGGCGAAAGAAGTTCCGGCGGATTAACGGAACGGATTGCGGGCGGTGTAGCCAAGAGCAAAGGCGTAAATGCAAAGACAAGGACTCATACCGAGAGTGCCCAAAGGCTATCAAGTTGGATAGCCTTGACAGGCTAATAGATGACGGCAACGGCAATCAGGTTGAGCTTTCCCAGATGATAGCCGATGACCACGCCGTTGACGTGGTAGCGCAGCTAGACGCAAGGCTTACCCTGCAAAGCTATCCCCACAAGTTCCTCAAGGTTGCCTATAAGAAGTATGCAGGGTATCCGCTTACCGTTAGTGAAAGAACCTACCTTTACCGTCAAAGAAGCAAGGCTTACAAGTGCTCACAAAAAAGTTTGGTTTTAGTGTAACGTTTTGGCGGTTTTCAGCGACTTAATCAGTGAGAGGGTTGAAAACCTCTTGCAGAGAATTGAACAATGCCAGCGGGTTGCGGGTTGGGCAAGGCTCTGGACAATTGAATATCAGGACTTTAGGCAGAGCAAATGTTACTTTCCGCTTTGCCCTTGTCCGTATCAAGCCGTCTTGTGGTAACACAAGCGATAGTGCCAGCGAGTTGCGGGCTATTGATAAGAGGTTTGACAGGACACGGGGCGGGGCGATAAACAAAGCGTCAATTGCTCTAAAGATACGGGAAAGCCTTACCCTTGAAAGCCCAGTGAGCCATAAGGCGGGGCTGGAAAGCCTTGTTAATGCGGGTAAGCCTTACTGTTAGCCAGTCAAGCGAAGTCCAAAGGGTAGAAAGTTACAGGCAAGGGAGCCTCTAATGCAGTAGAGACTCCCTTGCCTTTTTTTGTGCCCATTTTTAGGGGGATAGTCCGGGGATGACCTGGGCTATCCCCCTTTTTATTCTCCGAAAGCAACGAAACAAGCAAATGTGTCATAGCTGAGTCACACCTTGTGCCTTGCTTCCTTTATAGCAGGTTTAGTAGTCCTCCTACTACAAAAACTGAGCCCCCGGATTGCTCAAGCCGAGGGCTCAATATGCTAAGAGTCCAGCTATCTACCGAAGCGTCTACTGCGACCTCCTCCTAATCAGGAAGAAACTAACCAATCCCACTACCACCACCGCGGCTATAATCCCACCAACCAAGAGCCAGTTGAGTGATGGTGTCGTTGGCGGCGTTGTCGTTGGCGGCGTTGTCGTTGGCGGTGTTGTCGTTGGCGGTGTTGTCGTTGGCGGCGTTGTCGTTGGCGGCGTTGTCGTTGGCGGTGTTGTCGTTGCTACCACGGTAAAGCTACCGTTTAGCCCGTCCACAGCCACACTATAGCTGCCAGCCTTTTCTTTAGTTACGCTAAAACTAACAGTCTGGATACTGCCGGCAGCAACAGTTACGCTCTTTTCGGCTTCCTTTACACCATTTATGTTGAGGACGACTGTATAGCTACCCTCCGTACCGCCGGTGTTAGCTACTGACAGATTGATGTCCACCTTTTCACCGGGAGCCACCTGAACTGGCGAGACGACCAGCGAACTGAGGGTAAAGGCTGCGGGTTTGAGGGCGCCAATGATGGCGAAGGTGGTATAGTGCGAAACGGAAGCAATAATCTCGTTATTCGCCTCGTCAACCACGCATGGCAACTCTACCCATTCGCCCGTAGCCGTATCGTAGTAGGCTATCACGAGGTCTTCCTCCGCTACACCTGCTAAAGTAGCCGGGTCGTAGCTCCATGTAAAGGTTATCGCCGGGACAAAGGTGGCACCGGCAGGGAGAAAGTTGTAAGCCAGCCCAATGATATTGGCATTCGCGGGTGGGAGTGGCGGGTTTGAGTTAATACTTGCCGTCACGCTTGTAAGCGGGTTGCCATATTTATCCAGGGCTTTGGTGCCCACAGGAATGTCGATGGTCAGTTTGCCATCCGCAGAAGTGGCCTTTATCTCCGTTTGTATTACGCCCGAGCTATTGGTATTGAAACTCCCTGTCGTACCGAAGAAGTTTGTATTTATCTGGGGAGTTCCACCTCCTCCGCCGCCACCTCCACCCACCGAAACTGCGGTAAACGTCGCCGTGATGGTATGAAGTGCGGTCACGTTGGTAAAGGTGTAGCTGGTCACAGCACCAACCGATGTGCCGTCGACTATCACACTGGAAACGGTAAAACCAGAGTTTGGTGTTATGGTAAAGGTCTGACCGTCACCGTTGTTGACAGTGGTGGTACCGGGGCTGATGGTGCCGTTAGCACCCTGCGTCACGGTGATGGTGTGGGTTATACTCACCGACAGATCCTTCACTGTAAACGAGCCACTGGAAAAGGTGGCCGTGCCAGTAGGTGTCCCAGAGACATAAAACTGTATGGTGTCACCGTTGACTCCACCTTCCTTGGCCGGGGTATCAGTGTCATCACCGTTCACGTGAAGCGAGCTATAGTTGCCTGCACTGTTGGTTGTTACCGAGAAGGTCTGGGAGACGCCGTTTATTGTTGCAGACACGGTAACCCCGGCTGACGCCGGACTGCCATTAATGATTACCGCGCCGTCAAAACGGTGTGGTAGCTGGGGCACTGCCAGCACCGGCATAGCTGATGCCATGGTAAGGGTGAGGGCCAGGAGGAGCCCGGAGGCTCCTCCCAGTATCCTCGCCAATTTACGCGAGTTGCCTTTATTTCTCATCTTAACCCCCTTTCGTGCCCCGCTGCTATGGGAAAATGGTTCCGCTTTGGGTTACCGCGATCCAGTAACCTGCTCCTGGCGACATGTCGTCATCGCTTGCTATCACCAGAACGTAGAGGTGGTTCTCTCCATCAAAGCCGTAAATTAGTGTGTACTTACCTGCGATAGCCTCGAGGTAGTCCTCTGCTAATCTCGAGTCAAGCGACTTGAAGCCAATGAGGTTCCAGCCGGGAACTACGTTATAGGCAGGCGGGACTCCGGGTGGCAGGGGTAACTCACGCCCGGTTACGGTAAGTGTGGCATCTCCATCCGTCCGAACCCAATAACCTCTGCCATCACGCATCGTCGTCAGGCTGTTCTCTTCGGCAGCCGGAGCGTAGGACTCCCAACTGCCGGTGGCCGGATCGTAGTTACCCCAGATAATGGTAGCGCTCGCTCCGTCGAGTCCCTCAAGGATTTCCTCAGGGTCTACGCTACTCGGCATCAGTGGTAAGGATATCAGGTTCCAGCCTCGATAAAGACTAATGTCGAATACTACCAGGGGTGCCGTTGTAAGCTCCAGGTCCCATACCGCGTCGTTCAGGGCGGTGGTGGCTGCCACGATATCGGCTGTCACCAGCGGGTCTGCTGCAAGGGCAGCATCTAAGTCTACTTGTACAGCTACTACCGCTGCATACTCAGCATCGAGTTCATCGCCACCAGCAGCTGTGTGGGCTGCAAGGGCTGCATCGGCTAAACCATCGGCAGTCGCGGCGGCGTCAAGTGCATCTGTTAAAGCGTCTGTCGCAGCTTCAAGTTCTACTACCGCGGCATCCAGGTCTGTGGTCAAGCCCGTGATAGTCGCTGTCACCAGCGGGTCTGCTGCAAGGGCAGCATCTAAGTCTACTTGTACAGCTACTACCGCTGCATACTCAGCATCGAGTTCATCGCCACCAGCAGCTGTGTGGGCTGCAAGGGCTGCATCGGCTA